>JBFLZA010000034.1:0-24898 GCA_040756535.1 Cyanobacteriota bacterium | reverse complement strand
CGCCGCCGCGAGAGACAATCCCCGTAATCCGGTTTCTGACTAAGGGCAAATGTTCAATTAAAATCCCGGCATGAATGGTTTGATAATCCACACCCTGCTGAGCATGTTTTTCAATTACATGGAGAAAGTCATCGGGAGTGAGCTTTTCAATCGTACCGTAGACGCTTTCTAAGGCTTGGTACACGGGTACAGTCCCAATTGGCACGGGCGAAGCTTTGATGATAGCGGTGCGGATTTCATCCAAGTTACCGCCACCGGTGGATAAGTCCATCACGGTATCGGCACCATATTTCACCGCGAGTTTGAGCTTATCGACTTCTTCCTGCAAATTGGATGAGTTGGGGGAAGCTCCAATATTGGCATTCACCTTACATTTAGAGGCAATGCCAATAGCCATCGGCTCTAGGTTGGTATGGTTGATGTTGGCAGGGATAATCATCCGTCCCCGCGCCACTTCCTCTCGAATCAGCTCAGGAGAAAGGTTTTCCCGTTGAGCGACGTAGTGCATTTCTTCAGTAATAACACCCTGGCGGGCATAGTGCATTTGCGTCACATTGCTCTGCCCACGCCGCTTGGCGATCCATTCTGTCCGCATTATTAATTTCCTCAATTAAGAGCTTCCCTCCGCCGGTATTAACCGGACTCAGGTGCAAAGGGTGTAATCTCAGCCTGGTTGCTCAGGCACCCCTAGCTATGGATGAGGATTGTATCACCAAAGAAGGAAGCAGGATTGAATTAGGTCAGTAAATTTTTATCACATACCCGGCTTCACCCAGTTGGGTGACTCAACAGGATGAAGTGCTATTTCCGTAATCGCTTGTAGTATGCTTGTAGTAAATGAAAAGCTTTTAATTGCCGCCAATTCGGCGACTTACGCATCCTACAGAACATTATGACTACTCTAACTAGGCGTCCCTATGCGGGGGAAACGGATTTAGAAGCGATCGCCAACCTGATTAATACCTGTGAAGCCGTTGATCGCATGGATAATGGTACATCTGTTCCGGAATTGCGGCGATCATTAGATGACCCATCCGTAGACACAGTGCGTGGCATCTGTCTTTGGGAGGATGCAGATGGTCAGCTAGTTGGTTTTAGTAGGCTGTGGATTGCTCCAACAGGTGAAATTATTGACGGATTTCTTGGATTTCGCGTCCACCCCACAGTACGAGGCGGCAATCTTGAGATGCAGATTGTCGCGTGGGCTCAGGGACGCTTGCGCGAGGTCGGTCAAGAGCGTGGCTTACAGGTCAAGCTGCGCTCTGGCACTCGCGCTGATCAAACCGACCGTATAGCCCTGCTAGAAAAGCACGGGTTCATAGCTGACCGCTACTTTTTCACGATGGAGCTATCCCTTAGTGACCCTATCCCAGAGCCCCAATTTCCCCAGGGCTTCACGCTGTACCAAGGAAACGAACAGGATGCTGAGGCTAAGGTGGAACTGTACAACCAAGCCTTTATCGACCATTGGAATCACCACCCTTTGACAGTTGAGAGGATCAAGCAGGAGCTGAATAAACCCTATTACAGACCTGAACTAGATTTGATTGCTGTTGCTCCGGATGGTACATTCGCCGCTTTCTGCTACTGCGAGATTAATCCAGAGGAAAACATCCGAAACGGACGCAATGAAGGTTGGATTGCCTGTCTGGGAACACGGCGAGGCTTCCGCAAGCGGGGTCTTGGACGAGCCATGTTGCTTGCTGGCATACAACAGTTGAAAGAAGCTAGTGTCAATGCAGTAAGGCTTGGTGTCGATACTCAAAATCCGTCAGGAGCGCTTCGGCTTTACGAATCTGTTGGCTTTCGTCAGGTTTACACTCACCGATCTTTCGTCAAAGAGGTGTAGGTCAGGTCAAGCCATGAGCTTGTAAGTCTGAACAACGTTTTGTAGTAACCCTTCACAGGCATCTAGAAGTAAATCAATCACCTTGTCAAATCCCTCCGATCCGCCGTAGTAAGGGTCAGGAACTTCTCTCTCACTGTGATGGGTAGCAAAGTCACACATCAGTTTTACTTTATCCCGATACTTTCCGGCGGGGTCGAGGGAGAGAATATCCCGGTAGTTTTCTCGATCCATTGCCAAAATCAGGTCAAAGGTTTCAAAATCAGACTTTTGAAACTGCCGTGCTTGACCCTTAAGTTCTATCCCCCGACGCTTCGCTGCTGTCGCCATACGTCGATCCGGGGGAGAACCAATGTGATAACCTCCAGTACCAGCGGAATCACAGATAATGGTGTCACTAAGACCTGCTTGTTCAATCAAGTGATTCATCAGGTTTTCAGCGGATGGAGAACGGCAAATATTACCAAGGCAGACAAAGAGTAACTTAAAAGGCATAGATATAATACTTAGTTTCTTGGACAGTTGGAAAAAGAACCAATTGTGTAGACAATGAGATCTCACACGGCAAACGCTGAGAAAAGTTACTGCTTGTTTATCTGGACTCAGTATCGTTTCTTAGCTGCACCAGTGTTAAGTTTAGCAACGAAGCTGCCTATGCTGTCATTGCTTCTCTTAATACGGATAGCCAAACTCAGGCTGACCGCAAACACCCTGATGACAACAAAAGCTCCACTGGTGACCTTAGCAATTATCTTTGTAGTGATAAAAGGATGCTGACCAATTTAAGGTCATCTCAAGGAAAGTATTTAATGTTCAAGTCGCATCGCCGCTCTTACCGAAAGCCCCGCCGCTCTATACCGCTTCCAGTAATTATCTTGGCTATCCCCTTAGCCTTGATTCTCCTAGAATTGTTGGTACGGATTTCTGTCGGTGTTACGGGCAAAAGCGCCGAGTTGGCAGCCTATGAGGGTCAACCCGCGAATGTTACCGCTTACTATCTCAAGTTTGTAGGTGAAACACAGCACCCCTACGATGGTTTATCTGACCGAGGGCAACTTGCTGCTCAACGAAGTCTCGCAGGGGGCTATAGGTTAGCCGGAAACCAAACCAGCAATTTTTGGCGCATTAATGAGCAGGGTTTCCGCGACGATAAACCCGTTCCTTTGGAAAAACCCAAAGATGAAATCCGAATTTTTCTTTTAGGTGGATCTACAGCCTTTGGTCAATGGACTGCGAGTAATCAAACCACGATCGCTAGCAAACTTGAAACTCGTCTCAACGAACGGATAGCCCAACAGCAGCGCTCCCCAGAGAAATACCGACCGATAGTTTTACCATTCTACAAACCCGAACTGGAGAAGGCATTACAATTGCCACCCCAGATTCGAGAAGGTTACTATCGCGTCATCAATGCAGCAGTACCAGGCTATGCCTCTGGAAATGAATTGGCGCAGCTAGCCCTTCAAATTTTGCCGTATAGTCCAGATGCTGTCGTTGTTTTGGATGGATACGCAGACTTGATGCTGCCGAGTCATAAAACCCAGACGGATATTCCCGAGATTGAAGGATTTCTCAACAATGCTCCGGGGCATTTTGGAGTTTACCTCGTTAGGCAGTTACAGGATGCGGTTGGCGATATGTATTTAGTTAAAGCTCTACAATATTGGATTTTACGACCACAGCCGTCAGTGAGCCAAATGAGTCTGGCAGTGGTTGACCAGACAGCACCGCTAGACAAGTATCTTGTAGCTGAACCGGCTGAGCTAGAGCGTCGAGTAGAACGATACCAGAATTTGCATCAGCAAATGGTAAAGCTGACGACAGGAGCCAGTATTCCTTTAGTAATCGCTGTTCAGCCAGAAATTACCGGCAAGGAAACCAGTATGCTTTCTCCTAGTGAGCAGAAAATTTTGCAGGAATTGGGAGTTAGCTACAGGCAACGAGTGCAGAGCAGCTATGCAGGATTGGTGAAGGCAGTACAGCAACTAGAGGCGGCATTTCCCAAAAATGTGAAAACACTCAACCTTTACAAGCTTTATGAAAGCTTTCCCAATCGAGCATTTTATGACGCCGTTCATTTAACTGAAGAAGGAAACGTTAGGCTAGCTGAGCGATTGTATCAAGTGCTCACCACCCTAACCAAGCTGCAAGTAACTCCCCCCAATAAACAAGGTATTGAGGATTAAGGATTGGGGATTGGGAAGAGAAAGAACAGGGAGGAAGATAGGGGAGACTTAGGAGCAGCATAGTTGTGAGAGTTGAATCAATTGACTTGTTTGTCTTCCATGTCCTCCTCGTTCAACAACCCTAATCTTTAGTTCCCAATCCCTAGTTCCCTTAATTACATCCCTGGAAGATTCAACCCACTGGTGAGTTCTTCCATACGTTCGCGCATTGTGGTTGTAGACTTCTCGTAAGCATCTTTCATCGCTGTGGTTACAAGTTCAGAAAGGGCTTCTGCGCCTTGAGCCATAGCATCTGGAGAAATTGTTACTTGTCGAGGTTCTTGGTTGCCACTCATAACAACCTTGACGCTTCCATCCATTGATGTTCCCTCAATCTCCATCTGCTCCAATTCTTCTTGGAGCTTTTTGGCACCTTGTTGAACCTCTTGAGCTTTCTTAAATGCCTCGGCTAGCTCTTTCATTTTGCCTAAACCGAAGCCGAATCCTTGTCCTTTTGTCATAAATGGCTAAACTCTACCTGAGTTGGACGGGTTAGAAATCGGTTTGAGATGAGTGACATCGTCCTACACTTACCCGCAAGGGAAGTTTCGGCTTCCTAACCTCGCGATTAGGCATTCCTAGTTATTTCCCGGAAAGGGAGTTTCGCCACTTATCTAGATCTATGGTTTCCCACATAACCCCGACAGAACGACTGCATAGGCGTTTTGCTTCCTCAGAGTCCCTGAGTACTAGCTTTCCATACATTTTGGAAGACTTACACCGAGAGTACGGTCAGGTTTTTACCCAGACACCGAGTACCAACTGCTGGCACTATTTCCTGCCCGGAACCCCATAACCTGAGTTGTCAAGGTTCTAACCGTTTTCTAGGTCTGGTGGTCCCGGCATTGCCTGACTTTGACACTCAGCTAGGTCAGTGGTTAGCTGATGGGATCATGATACCGAGAATTTGCCTGCGTTGGCTACGCAAGGGATGTCGTTCCCGGTTTTTCGCGGGAGTGTCCAGAAGGGTAGGCGTTCTCTAAGAGAATCCCGCTCAGCAGCTTTGGGGGTCTATGTATCCCAGTATCCAGATCAAAATTTGGTGGGAGACTTATAGACCCCAAACCCCCACTAGTTCATCTTAGTCCTGCTCACGTTACTGTAACAGCTTTAGACCATTTGAAACTCACCTAAGATTTTCACTTCTGGCTCTAATCGGAGCGACCAGTGCTGTTCTACTTGTTGCTGAATATGGTGGATGATTTGGAAGATATCGCTAGCTTTAGCACCGCCGCAGTTAAGGATAAAGTTGGCATGGCGTTCTGCAACTTGAGCACCACCAATTTTGTAGCCTTTTAGACCCATTTGTTCGATCAACCAAGCTGCTGGGTGCGTATCGGGATTGCGGAAGACACTACCACAACTAGGTAAGTGATAGGGCTGAGATCGCCGTCGCTGTTCCATTTGCTGAATTGTTGTCTCCCGTACCATAGCTGGGTCAGCACCGGGTTTTAACTGAAACGTTGCCTGAACCACTAGGCGATCGCCACCTTGCAAGAGCGAGGTACGATAACTAAAGCCTAAGTTCTGGGGAGTGAGTTCCTCAATGCATCCATTGGGTGAAAGGGTTTGAGCGCTCACCAAGATATCTGCTGTACAGCTAGCGTGAGCACCAGCATTCATCACAACGGCACCGCCCACCGTACCAGGAATTCCCACAGCCCACTCCAGCCCTTGCCAACCACGTTCTGCCGCTTGCCATGCTAAACGAGCAAGGGGTTCACCTGCACCGGCTGTAACTTGCCCTGTCTGTTCATCGAAATAGGTTCGGCGTAGATGGCGAGTACAGATGACTAAACCCGGTAAACCGCTATCACTGACCAACAGATTAGAACCTGCTCCTAACAATGTTAGGGGTAATCCTTGGGATTGTGCCCACTCAAAACTCGCTTGCAGGTCTTCTAAGAGTCGGGGCGCAACATACCATTGGGCCGGTCCTCCAACTCGAAACGAGGTCAGGTTGGCTAAAGGTGCCTGGGCACGAAGGGGGCAATTGGTTCCTGGTAGATAAAGGGGTGGCTCATAAAGCGTTTTCTTTGAGGGAATTGGGGTGTGAACACGGGGGGGCTCGTGAGAAAGAGTCATATTAATACGCGTGAAAAGAACGCCAATTGGTTTTGGGCAATTGAGTGGAAGTCAAAGATATTTTTCAAGGCTGGGATCACTCGACTCAGGCTTTCTGGCTCAATGTTCTAGAGGGGTCTTTTTCTTCCTCTTGGTGGCACTTCATAACCTGAGGAATAATTTGATTGAGATTTCCAGCTCCCAGAAATAGAGCTAAATCCCCAGGTTGTAGGATTTGTGCTAAAAACTCAACAACGGATTCTAGAGTGGGTTGGTAATACACCCGCTGATGATGAGTCGCGATCGCATCTCGAACCTGCTGACCCGTCATTTGCTCTAAGTTGGGTTCTCCAGCACTATAAATATCAGTAATCACCACAATGTCGGCGTCGCTGAAAGATTGAGCAAATTCTGATAAAAAGGTCGCTGTTCGACTGTAGCGGTGGGGTTGGAAAATGGCAATAATCCGTTGTTGCTCTGAAGGTAAACCCAGAGATTCACCTCCCCGAAGGCTGGCCGCTGCAAGCGTTGCCTGAATTTCACTGGGATGGTGGGCGTAGTCATCAACGAATGAGATGCCATTGCACTTGCCCCGCAGTTCAAAGCGGCGTTTGGCTCCTTCAAAGGTTGCGATCGCATCACTAATTGCGTCAAACTCTAAACCCAGATGTCGCCCTACGGCTACCGCTGCCAGAGCGTTGCTGAGATTGTGTTTGCCGAGCAATTTTAGATGCAGTTCACCCAAAATTTCATTGCCTTCCCAAACACGAGCTGTTGTGCCATAAGCGTGGTAATTGACACAATCTACACTGTAGTCCGCCCCAGCATCCCGCCGTAGGCTATAGCTGATGCTGGGTTGAATTTGCGATCGCACGGTCTCACAATCAATGCATCCCACTACTGTTTGACAATGTTGAGCAAAGGTTTGGAAAATGGCAATGACCGCTTCTAAGGATTCATAGTGATCTGGATGATCTAGCTCGATATTTGTGATTACGCCAATTTTGGGAGCCAGCTTGGCTAAAGAGCCATCTGATTCATCAGCCTCCGCTACCAAGTAGGGGCTATTTCCCAAGCGAGCATTACCTTCCCATGCATCCACTTCCCCCCCCACGACAATGGTCGGATCGAGACCTGCCTGCAATAGAAGATACCCAAGCAAACTACTCGTTGTAGTTTTTCCATGAGTCCCCGCTACGGCAATGCTTTGGTAATCTTGAATCAAAGCTGCCAGTAAGTCTGAGCGATGAAAAATAGGGTAGCCGCGTTCTAAAGCTGCCTTATACTCAGAGTTGAATGGATTAATTGCGGTTGAACAAATAACTTGGGGCAACCCCAAGGAAGCATTGGCTGACCTTGGGGGCGAGGTTGATTTTGAAACCGCATAAGCAATTTCCTGTTTTGAATTTATGCCTACGCCCGCTGGTATTTCTGCATTCGTATGCTCATTTACTGATTGTTGGAAAAATTCTAAGTTAGTAGCCTCTTGGCTTCTAAAAAGATGAGCGCCGACTGCCTGTAACCGTTGAGTAATATGCGTCGAACGAAGATCTGAACCAGATACAGGTAGCTGGCGCTTTGCCAAAATATAAGCAAGGGCTGACATTCCTATTCCACCAATGCCGATGAAATGAAATGGCTTCCCACTAAAATCGACAGTATTCGGCATCTTAACTCCTTACACACCACACCACACAAGCCTACTGTGCCAATAACACGCGCTATCATATCAAGAATTGATTTTTCAAGATATAGCTAAGTAGAGATTTAGCAGAAGTTTCTTGGGATAAGTCTACTTATGCTTATAGATTGTGTTATCGGTACTCTGTTTTTTTCTATCCATGGACGGTTTTTAATATTAAACGCCTAAAGTAGGGCTCTATCCGGAAACTGGAGTCCTAGTCATATCAGGATGACTTCAATTTACCTCCAGACGCCAAGGTTGCTACTGTCACCTCCTTAGGACTGCACCTGATGAGTGCATTCTCCCTAATCGCTCAAGCTCATACTGCCGCCTTGTTGACTAGCTTGTCTGGAGTTCCGTAGCGTTGGCGTAGCTGATACGCCAATCCTATAAAAAACTCACCCGATTGATGTTCAAGAGCGTCATTGACACTAGTATTCAGGTGTACTGCTACTCACTTGGGTAATCGCCCACCAACGCAAACGGGAGTCGAGAATAGCCTTGGCTATCGTTGCAGCCAACGGAAGAGACAAACACCTTGCGGCGAGTCTAGCTCTATTTGCAGGCAAATGTTCTGCTGATAGAGTTAGAAACTGGCTGTACAAGAGAAAGATCGCGATTCAAATTATACAGGTCTCCTAACCGACCGCCACCAGTTTCTACTCTCTAGTTAAGTTAGATACTAAATTTTCGAGCAGTTGGATATGGGACGAGTGGCAATTTTGGGTGGCACATTCGATCCGGTTCATTGGGGGCACTTGGTACTTGCCGAGACCGCCTTAAGTCAGCTAGGCCTAGAAAGGGTGATCTGGGTACCCGTACAGCGACCTCCTCATAAACGCTGCTCCGACTATGAACATCGTCGATTAATGGTAGAAATCGCGATCGCAGAAAACTCAGCATTTGTTCTTGAGGAAAGAAAAACCAGTCAATCCGAACCGGATTACGCGATCGGCACCTTAGCTGATCTGCAAAATACTTATCCCAACCAACAGTGGTTTTGGATTATAGGACTAGACGCCTTCGGCACCTTACCCCGATGGTATGGTCGTGAAAGATTGATACCTGCTTGTGACTGGGTAGTGGCTCCACGCGCCCTACCCAATCGAGTAGCTACGGCTGTTTTCTCAACAAGTGCCAGTGTTCAATTGGAGACGGATACCCAATCTAGGGAATTGTGTGAACAAGTAGCCAAACAGCTAGACTCTCAAAATATTCTGATTCGCTGGCAGTTATTGCCAATGGCACCCGTAGGCATCTCTTCGAGTTTGATTCGTCAATACTGTCGTCAGCGCCGCTCCATTCGTTACCTGGTTCCAGAAGGTGTCCGAGCTTATATTGCTGCCCACAACCTCTACGGCTGATGTCGTGAACAGTAGTGAGTAAGAAGTGGTGAAGAGATTAGTTGCGTTACGCTAAGAATTTGGAAGAAATCCTTACCTAAAGGCTATTTCCCGGTCTTCATTCTCAATATCTGGTGTTAATTGCCAGTTATAAATACTCACCCTTTGCGATATGATCGGGGACATTAAGAAAATATTTACTGAGTTTGAATACAGAGGGCAAGACGCAGTGATTAGAGTAGCGATCAATGGCTTTGGGCGGATCGGACGCAACTTTGCGAGATGCTGGCTCACCCGAGAAAATAGCCAAATAGATTTAGTGGGCCTCAATGACACTTCTGACCCAAAGACTAATGCTCATCTGCTGAAATACGACTCGATGCTGGGGACGTTGGATGCCGATATCCGTGCTGATGAAAACTCCATCATTGTGAACGGCAAAACAATCAAGTGTGTATCCGATCGCAACCCACTGAACTTGCCCTGGGCGGACTGGGGAATTGACTTAATCATCGAATCGACGGGCGTCTTCGTGGACAGAACCGGAGCCTCGAAGCATATGGCAGCAGGTGCCAAGAAAGTCCTCATTACTGCTCCTGGCAAAGGGGGAGACATCGCGACCTTCGTGATGGGCGTTAATCATAACGACTACGATCACAGCCAGCATGACATTGTGAGCAATGCTAGTTGTACTACCAACTGTATGGCTCCTTTTGCTAAAGTACTCCACGAGCAATTTGGCATCATCAAAGGAACGATGACCACTACCCACAGCTACACAGGTGACCAGCGCCTTCTGGATGCCAGTCACCGGGATGTTCGTCGGGCACGCGCAGCAGCGCTGAATATCGTGCCAACCACTACCGGCGCAGCAAAAGCAGTGGGTCTAGTCCTGCCAGAACTCAAAGGTAAGCTCAATGGTATCGCCCTGCGCGTACCCACTCCGAACGTATCTGTGGTGGATTTAGTGGTTCAAGTCGAGAAAAACACGATCGCCGAACAGGTGAACGATGTTCTCAGAGCCGCTGCTGAAGGCGAACTGAAGGGAATTTTAGAATACTCTGACCTGCCACTCGTTTCCTGTGACTACAAGGGACACGATGCTTCTTCGATTGTGGACGCTAGCCTAACCATGGTTATGGGTGGCGATATGGTTAAGGTCGTTGCCTGGTATGACAACGAGTGGGGTTACTCTCAGCGAGTTGTAGACTTGGCTGAACACATCGCTAAAAACTGGCAGAGCTAGTCTTTTGGGTCAATCTGCCTAGAAGATTAGACAATATTAGCCAAATTTGATGAAAGAGCCTGAGAATGCATTCTCAGGCTTTTTCGTAAGAGTACTTCTTTTGATCAAATCAAAAATGCTGAAATCCTTGGCTTTGGGTTAGCCATTCATCTGCATAAGAGCTGCTACTGTCTTTTAAGCAAATCTCTTGATCAGCCGTGATCGTACCGATAATCGCTGCCCCTTGCCCCAGCTTTTCTACCAAGGCTTGAGCAGGCTCTGATGGTAAGCACAACACGAGTTCAAAATCTTCACCTCCATACAGTGCCCAGTTCATTGCTTGCTCAGGAGGCAGTAACTGATACAAGGTAGGTGGTAAGGGAATTTTTGTTCGTTCAATAATAGCCCCAACGCCGCTGAAACGACAAATTTGGATCACAGCATCGACTAGTCCATCACTGCTGTCCATTCCAGCAATGGGGATTTTGGATTGAGTATTTTTGATTTTGGATTGGGGATCTAAAATTTTCCAGAGAAGGGGCAGGATATCTAACCTAGGTTTGGGGCGTTGGTGCGCTTTAATTAAGTGCGATCGCTCAACCTCACTCAGATTTTGCCCAAATTCTGGGTTGAGCAGTAATTCCAACCCTGCTCGCGAGGCACCGTGGACACCCGTAACGACAATCGCATCCCCAACTTTAGCAGCACTACGACGGATGACAAGCGAAGGGGCAACTTGACCAAAAGCAGTAATGGCGAGACTAATAAGGGGTGATCGCACCACATCACCCCCAACAATCACCGTATTGTATTGCCGCAAGCAGGAGGTCAACCCTTGGTAGACTTGCTCTACCCAGCTCACTGAGGTATCACCTGTAACACTCAAACCCACTGTGATCCCCAGCGCAGATGCTCCCATTGCAGCTAAATCTGAGAGATTAGCAGCAGCCGCACGCCAACCGACATCTTCGGGGGAGGTGGTGCGATCGCTAAAATGCACCCCATCCACTAAAACATCGGTCGTTACCACTAGCGATTGACCCGGCTCTAAAGATGAAATAACAGCAGCATCATCACCCACAATATCGTTAGGGCAGAAAGGTTGTAAGCGTTTTAGAAGCCCCTGTTCCCCAATATCTTGCACCCGTAGGGAAGACACATCACTGCTCATAAAGAACCTCGTTGGAAACCCTCTCTTAGAATCCCCTCGGATAAGAGCCAGGGGAGAGTCAAGCAGACTTATCAGCAGAGAGACGTTTCTGAAGTTTGGGGAAACGGTAAAACGTATCCCCATCGACATCCACTTCGGGGATAGCCCCAAACATCTTCACCTGACGCTCTAGGTACTTCCGCGCTTGCTCCACATCTACCCTAGATGCTGCCGCTAGCTGAATCAGAGAAATACAACTCCCTTGCTCTTCGAGTAGCTGATAGAAAGCATCATCCAACTGCTGACGATTGAAGGCACTCTCCAACTGCTGCTGACGATTGAATGGGCCAACACGCAGTAAGACAACGGCCAGAATAACCAGCGTAATTACCAGTAATAAGTCAACAATTGGCATTGAGGTCAGTTAGCTACAAGGAAAGGGGTGTCGGGTGAAGTGGATTGAGAATCAGACGTTAACATCGGTTCGAGATCAGACTCGTCCTCCGTGATCAACGACTCATCCGCAATCTCTACTTCTTTATCAACTGTAGCGGATTCAATTTGGTCTGCTTGGGTCGGCTTTACCTCTTACTCAGAAGCTTTATCCGCAACGACTTGCGGCTGCACCAAATTTTCCGCACCTTGGACGACTTTAGCGGATTTAATTTTGTCTCCCTCTTTGAGTTCTTCTAAAACGTCTCTACCCTCAACTAAATAGCCAAAGACGGCATAACGCCCATCCATGAGGTTATAGCCAGGAGGTGTCAACTCATTATCAAACTTGAAGAAGAAGAACTGAGAGGAGCCACCATTGGGGTCGCTTCCAGGACGCGCCAAGGCAATAGCTCCGTAGGCTGAGAAGGGAAGTGCCAGTTCCTCAAGGTAAAGGCCCGCATCTTCTAAAGTAATGCCATACATAGGTTGGTCATCACCCTTGATCAGCACTTCTAAGGGAATGGCGCGGTATTCACCTGTATTGGGGTCAATAAAACCTACGTCTGGGCCTGGGGGGTCGCCAGCTTGTACAACAAATTTGTCTTCTGCACGGGTAATCTCTAGACCATCATAGAAACCTCGTTGCACCAAATCAACAAAGTTACCAGCGGTGACTGGGGCACTGTAGCCATCAACCACTACTGTTAAGGGGCCCTTGTCAGTGGTCATCTCTACTGTGGCGCGACCTTTAAGTTGAGGCAGGTTGCTATACTCTGAGGGCACCTCAAAGGGAAACTCGGTCACCATCAACTCTTCGAGTTCACCCACTTGGTCGAGGAGTTGACTCCGTTCCATCCAAACCTTTTCCTTATCCTGCGCTTCAACCCCCTCTCGGATTGAGGCAATGCCCTGGTTCATTTGAGCAATCAGGGCTTCGGCTTGCGGTCTTTTCTCCTCCGGAACATCGGCGAGCAGTTGGTCGGTGCGATCGCCTAAAATCAAAGCGGCTTTGGTAATATCCCTACTTATTGGACTCCAGCGCTTACCTCGCAGTTGCGTGGAGATATCTTCTAAACTGGCTTGAACCTCCCGCACTGGCTTGTTATCAATCGGTAGCGCATACCGCAGCAGAGCTTTAGCGTCTGTGATTGCATTCCCTCCCGCCAATCGACTTTCACGGGCAGGTTGGTTGTTACCAACGTCCCACCAAGCCCCGCTAAGACCTAGTGAGAGCGTAACCAAGAGCAGCGCTAGGAGGCTGGTCTTCGTCAAGCGTTTGTACCAATCGAGCTTGAGAATTTTTGAAAATCGCATGGCTATATTACTAAAGGCTTCGCACCATTAGGGGTGAGACTGATCCACAGCATCAAGTGAACGTCATTTTTCATCTTGCCATGATCAGGTTGCAGGTTAGTCGGTTGCAGGTGTGAAGGTGACGCTCGCATTGCGTCGAAGAGAGCTTCGCTTGCAGCAGGTTGGCAGGTGCTAGTTCTGGATCTAGGAGTAACGACCGCCATTCCTCTCATCGTCAAATCAAAGATTATGATGGGAGCCTCCTGGCGGTTGAAGCTGAACACTCAAGTGCCCGAACCTCTGTTTGCCCTTGGCAATAGCTTGGTTAACTCCAAACCTTTACAGAGTAAATCTTCCAACCTTCCAACCTAATAACTTTCCCACCTTCAACTCTTGATGACCTCAACAGCGGTAAAATAAGGTGCCGATTGTTCTGTCCCTTGAAACAGGTTCATGATTTCTAGTAATGACTTTCGCACTGGTGTCACCATTGAGTTAGACGGAGCTGTGTGGCGAGTGGTGGAGTTTCTCCACGTCAAGCCTGGAAAAGGTTCCGCTTTTGTTCGTACAAAGTTGAAAAATGTGCAAAGTGGGAGTGTGGTCGAGAGAACCTTCCGTGCTGGAGAAACAGTGCCCCAGGCTACTCTGGAGAAGCGCACAATGCAGCACACCTACAAAGATGCTGACCAGTTTGTCTTCATGGATATGGAAACCTATGAAGAAAGTCGCTTAAACGAATCCCAAATTGGCGATCGCGTCAAGTATCTCAGTGAAGGAATGGAAGTGAATGTGATCAGTTGGGGCGACCAGGTTATGGACGTGGAACTGCCTAACTCTGTAGTGCTAGAAGTTAGTGAGACTGATCCAGGTGTCAAAGGTGATACTGCACAAGGCGGCACGAAACCTGCTACGGTTTCCACAGGAGCGCAGGTGATGGTTCCTCTGTTTGTGAATATAGGAGACCGCATCAAAATTGATACCCGCAACGATACCTACTTAGGTCGTGAGTAAGCTGTTGTAACCAGGCTAAAAGTATTGGGGTAGGTTGAATGTTGGTAGAGACATTTCACCGAAACGTTTGTATAGCGTTGAAAGTTGACCCGTTGAATGTTCAGTTTTAACCTTCAACCTACCCTATCCTTCGGGTTCTCCTGTCCGGCGTTGCCCGCCCGCTGCGCTAACAGAGTACTCCGAAGGGCTTCGCCTAACAACCTTCAAACTTCGCCTGCGGCGAACAACCTGTTTCTTGCCCCTAGTCATTGATTGAGTTGTGCCACTAGATTTCAACCAACTTCGTGAACTCCTAACCGCGATCGCTCAAACCGATATTGCGGAATTGACCTTAAAAAGCGCTGACTTTGAACTGACAGTGCGAAAAGGTATTCCCTCAATGCCTGCGATCGCTCCCTCTGTGAGCAGCCCCGGTAGTGCTCCGGCCGCATTTGTTGCCCCACCCCCTGAAGCGGCGGCAATGGCTCCTGTAGCCCCGTCTGGGTCAACCGTACCTAGAGATACGGCACCGCCAGCACCGCCCCCAGCGATCGACCAGAAATGGAAAGAAATTTTGTCCCCCATGGTTGGGACGTTTTATCGCGCTGCTGGACCCGATGAATCTCCCTTTGTAGAAGTGGGCGATCGCATCCGTTCGGGTCAAACCGTCTGCATCATCGAAGCGATGAAACTGATGAATGAAATTGAATCTGAAGTGTCCGGACAGGTGATGGAAATTTTGGTGCAGAATGGGGAGCCTGTTGAGTTTGATCAGCCTTTAATGCGAATTAATCCTGGCTAAGGATTACTCTATTGTTATCAATAGACTAAGAATAGCTGATAAAATTTGGGGATCACATCGTTCGTGTTATAAGGATGCCCACAGCCAAGACTGTACCTCAAGAGGTAGTCCAACAAGTTGCTGAGTATTTCAGCATCTTGAGTGAGCCGATGCGCTTACGTATTTTAAACTTGCTACGCGAAGGCGAAAAATGCGTACAAGAATTGGTGGAAGCCACGGCTACCAGCCAAGCGAATGTTTCAAAGCATCTGAAAGTGATGTTGCAAGCGGGTATCCTCAGCCGCCGCACAGAAGGCACATCTGCCTACTACAAAGTAGAAGATGAGTTGATTTTTGAGCTTTGTAATTTGGTCTGCGATCGCCTCGCTACCCGAATTGAGCAGCAAGCTCGCCATTTTCGTGATTTCAGCTTAAGTAATAAGGAGTGAGGCAATCTTTCCCTAATCCGAAAACCTCTACAAATCAAAGTTTTGCTCAAAGCTTTCGCGGGTCATGGGCTGATCGATCATTAAGCCCTCCCCTCCAAGCACCTCCAGCGGTTCCCCCTCTACATCAATCCACACTTTAGCCGCTGGATCTAAACTGCTGGCTGTGTAGATCACTTGCGCTACTCGACCCGTCATTGAGGTACTGCCACCCCCGGAAGTAAATTCCTCAGACAAATCAACATGAATCCCGTCAGCTTCCACAGCAATCTTCTTAAGCTGGGTTCCTTGAGGAATCGTTGTAGAGAGCGCTGGGTTATCAGGGCCAGTTAATAAGGTCTTGAATGCAGCCTCTAAAATTTCATCAGGCTTGTTGACATCCTTGAGCGCGAGGGTGCTGGGAACGACTTCAACTTTGTTATTGACATTATTCAGCCAATAAACCTTTACAGTCTCTTCGGCTGTTGGCTGAACTGGCTGAGTTGTCGGTTGGGGTTGCTGGGTTGTCGTTTGGGGTTGCTGGGTTGTCGCTTGAGTTGGCTGAGTCGTCGGTTGGACTGGCTGAGTTGTTGGTTGGACTGGTTGGGTTGAAGATTGAATTGGCCCAGTTGGTACAGACGCCTGTGGCTCTGGTTTGGTTGTGGTGGAAGACTGATTTGAATTCCAAACCCACCAAGCGGCTCCTCCTCCTGCCGTAACAAGCGCGGCAGAAACACCAGCAATTAGACCTACAGGAATGCGACGAGCGTTGTGTTGATCTTGCATATCAAGAATCTTCCAGAAGAATTAGAAAAGATTGACGTATAGGGATTGTATTAGTTCATGCTTAGAGAACTGATGCTTTACTCAAGACGCGCCCCTATAGTAGCCGCAGACACCTCCTTTGAGGCATCTACTCGGACAAACGCTGCTACTTCTAACTCACGACTATCTACCTTCAATTGTAAAACTCGTGCCGTAATCCCCGACTCTTCCAAGCTGCGGAGATCATAGCGCTTACTAATGCCTTCAGCAAATCCTTGAACAATGAAGGGAGAGAGCGATTGCCCGTTGATTGTTGCTACTGGCTCAATAAGGCTGAAGCGGTGTCCGGCGACAACCTTCAGACCCGATTCGACTACCAGAGTGAGCGTCTCGGCATCTTTTTGTTGTAAATCTACCTGAAAACGGACGCGGTTGTTGTCCAAAAAATCTACCTGGGGATTAAAAAGCTCATAAGGTGCCCGCGATTCTCCCGAAAGACTGCTGCCAAGCTGCCGCAATCGGGCCGCAATGGCGGGTGAGAGCAAAGCCTTGTTGATATCCTCCTCTGTAAACACTAGACGTACCCCCGCTTGCAGGGGTTTCCGTAGCGATTGCTTGGGTGAACTACCTCCCCTGATACGTTGTAAATCAAGGTTCAGGGGGTCTGTTTCTAATTCCAAGGCACCAATACGAATATCCGGAGTCAACCATAACCCCCGGCCGGCAATTCTGACTCGCTCTACCTTACCTTGTACGAACTGATAACTAGGAGCATTATCAACGCGAACTTGCAATTGCTCCACTTTATTCAAACGAGAGCGGAGTATATTTTCCGCGATAGTATCGATCGCTAACCCCACTGGAGATACGAGAGCGAGTAAGGTCGATAGGAGGATGGTCAGAAATTCCATGCGCGTTGAGAGCAACGTTATCCCAAAATTATCTGCGATCGCTGTTCCATTGACCGGCTTCCAATCAACTTTTATTGGGAGGATAGAGGAATTTAGCTTCCAGCGGATTTTCCAGAAATCCCCAAATCTGTGATTACAGGCAAATGATCGGAGCCAACTGAACGGCCTAGGCGCATCTTCAAGACTTTAATATCTCCACGTACAAAACAATGATCGATGGGAATAGATAATAGGGGATACTTAGTTGGCCATGTGGGTAAAATGCCAAAACCTGTTCGTGCGTTGCGAAGTTTAGCCTTGCCGACAAATTGCTTGTAATAGGGAGACCACATCGTTACATTAAAATCTCCAACCACCAAAGGATTTTTCATATTCGCCACATAAACGGCAATTGCATCCAGTTGGCTGTTTCGTTCCTCAAAATAAGGCTTTCCTAGTGCCATAGAGGGATGGGAAGCGATAATCGAAATCACTTTTCCTTGAATCGTGACATCCGCCAAGACACTTCTTCTCCCCCCTCCCAAAGACTTAACCGATTTGTTTTCCAGGGGGAGCTTGCTGTAGATAGCTGTTCCATCTATATCCACATCTTGGTGAGCGATTGAGTAGGGAAGAATATCTTTTAAAACCTCTAATTTTTTGGCTCCGGTCTTGCCCACTTCTAGGAAAACTGCAATATCAGGTTTTTCTTCTCTAACTAGAGAAATGACCTTAGGGTAGTCATGACCATATTTATCAACATTTGACTGCAAAACTCTAATTTTTTGTTGCTCTATATTATTGGTTGCCCCCAATGGCTGGGGAAGATACCAAGGGACAATTTCATAGAAGTTAATAAGTAGACAAAATAAACTGATACTGAATCCCCAACTATGCCGTCTTAGCAAAAAGTAAAAAAACGGACAAAAGCTAACTATTAAATATTGCAGTTTGAAATGAGAAGTCAGCTCTAAGTATCTGTTAAATAGTCCAAAGTATCCAGCAAGGGAAAGTAGGGTTAGGAAAACAGTTCCGATCAGGAATACTCCGTCGAAGAGGTATTTAAATTTAGGTCGCCAGCTAATCAGGTTATGCATAGCGCTTCAGTTGAGCTGAAATTTTTAGGGAAGTAGATGCGAACAAAAAATACTTCTGTAGACATATAACCTGCGACAGATTGTATTACAGAAGTATGACGGTCACAACAATAAGTATATATACACAGTAGAAAGTGAAGGGGCATCGCAAATGGTTTCACCCTGGAAAAATCCACTTCCCATGGGACAGGATGCAGCAGCTAAAGTCGTCATCTGTAGTTATCAAGATCGATGGGTTCCTATTACGTTTTCTCGTTTGGCAGAGGCGATAAGGCTTTACAATAAGGCGTTGCTTTACGGTGAGGAAATTTTTGTGTTTCCTCCTGATCTCGCGCCTTGGAGTTCATCAACTGCCACGTCTGATAGCCTTGCCTTGAAGTCATCATAAGGGCACGGCACGCCGTACCCCTACTCGTGGTAAGAGGACGGGCGAGACGCCCATCCCACTCTTACAAGTTTTAGCCCTTGACGGCTTCCTCAATCCACTGTTTTAGAGTTGGCACGACTTCATCTATAGGAATGTCCTGAGATTGTTTGGTGGCTCGTTGGACGACTTCTAGTTTGCCGTCTTTGAGCGATCGCCCGGTGACAATCCGGTAGGGAATCCCGATTAGGTCAGCATCTTTGAACTTTACACCAGCGCGTTCGTTGCGGTCATCGAGGAGGGTTTCGATACCTGCTTGGTTGAGTTCGGTGTAGAGTTTTTCTGCTGCTTCCATTTGTGCGGCATCTCCTACGTTGGGAACGCAGATGATGGCATGGTAAGGTGCGATCGCAACGGGCCAGATTATTCCATCTTTGTCATAAGATTGCTCTACTGCTGCCTGAGCGAGACGTGACACGCCGACGCCGTAACATCCCATATAGAGGGGAAGTTCTTCGCCGGACTCGCTGGTGTAGGTGGCATTCATTGCTTTTGAGTATTTTGTTCCTAATTGGAAGATATGCCCTGCTTCGATGCCGCGTGCGCTTTGGAGAGTTTGGCTGGGGTTGTGAATGGCGCGATCGCCTATTTTCGCCTTCCGTACATCTACTACTGATTTAGGTAACTGGAATTGTTCGCCCCAGTTCGCGCCAACGACGTGATAGCCTGACTCGTTGGAACCCGTGACGAAGTTTTTCAGCTCAACGGCTGTCTCATCCACCAACCGCAAAAACTGAGGTGCGACTTCTTTATTGGGGTTGATGTAATCGTCTTCGATATCGGGGGCAATGTAACCCAATGGAAGTAGTTTTGCTGCCCATTTTTGCTGTGCAGTGGCATCGGGTACGGTGAGCGAGAGGAGGGTTTTGGCATTGTACTGCTCTGCCAGTTTCACCAGCTCATTGTTTAGCTTCACCTCGTTAACATCTTGGTCACCTCGGATGCTCACTAGCACGAGTACCGTCATGCCATTGTCATAGATGGCTTGGTAGAGGACGTTTTTGACGATTTGGGTCGGTGAGCATTTCAGGAATTCACTGAGGGTGTCGATGGTTGGGGTGTTGGGGGTGTCGCGTTTTTCGTAGGTGGTAAAGGGTGAGGGTTCGGCATCGGGTGGCAAGGATACTGCTTTTTCTACGTTGGCAGAGTACTGACCATCTTCGGTGTAGAGAACTTCATCTTCTCCCGCTTCTGCCAATATCATGAACTCGGTGGAACCCGAACCGCCAATTGCCCCGGAGTCGGCTTCTACGGGTCGGAATTTCAGTCCAGAGCGACGCAGCATGTTGCTGTACGCTTGGTACATATCCTGATACGTCTTTTTCAGGCTCTCTTCATCGGTATGGAAGGAGTAGGCATCTTTCATGATGAATTCACGACCGCGCATCAGTCCAAAGCGAGGGCGAATTTCATCCCGGAATTTGGTTTGAATTTGGTACAGGTTCAGGGGGAGTTGGCGGTAGGAGCGAATCATGTCACGAGCAATCGTCGTGATCACCTCTTCATGGGTTGGGCCGAGTGCCACTTCTCGCTCTTGCCGATCTGTGAAGGCGAACATGATGCCTTCGGCTTTGGTGTAGGTATCCCAGCGTCCGGACTCTTTCCACAATTCAGAGGGTTGCAACTGCGGCAGCAGACACTCTTGAGCACCTGTGGAATTCATCTCCTCTCGCACGATTTGGGAGACTTTTTGCAGGACGCGCCACATCAAGGGGAGATAGGCGTAAATCCCGCTACCGATGCGACGAATGTAGCCTGCGCGGAGTAGTAGTTTATGACTGGGGATTTCCGCTTCTGCTGGGTCTTCCCGCAGGGTGACGAAAAGCATATTAGACAGTCGCATCGTATGTTCCCTTTCTCTAACTGGATTCTTGCTATCTCAGTTTACTATTTAGCTATCAGTACGTGAGTCGAACAAGTTCTCACTACCTACTTTCTCCCAGATAAATTTTCCAAAAGGCTTGATCTCTATCCCTTTCTCTCTTTGCCATTGTCCTCCACCTTGAGGGCGTACAAATTGAGCATCGCGGAACTTACGCAAAGTTTTTAGGGCTGCGTTGTCCTCCGCCCTGTTAAAGTTCGGAAATACGTCTTTTACGGTATACCGACCTGATTCTGCTTGCATTATTTGTTCAAGTTGCTTTCTCTCGTCTGGAGTTATTTCCTTGACAATACTTTTTATTGCGCCAACTAGTTCTTCAAGCGTTTTGCTAGCTTCGGTTGTTGTTAGCTCTATTTCCTGCCCTAACACGTTAATTTTTAACTTCTCAGCCCTATAAAAATTTTCGAGTACTCCAGCAATCTGAGGTTTGAATGAATGAATAAGATAAATTACTACCAAAGGCCATGCCCATGCCTTGAGAAAGTCCAACCCGACTTTGGCTATCTCTAAGTAAATGTTTTCGCTATTGGACTGTGTAGCACCAATATTGTGCTGTCTAGCAGGTGTAGGCAAAGTTGTTGAACCTGGTGATCCTGCTGTGGAAGTAGTAGAGAGTACAGAGGGAACGAGTCTGGGGGTTACAGCTAAAGCATCTTTTGAAAACAGGGTCACAGATGTAGCTAACGAACAAACGAGAAAAAAATTAATTATCTTTACTGGCACACTTGCTCGGTTAAAATACATAAAACTTCTCTGTAAAAAACTTTCCATTAAGATACTGAGATGGATGAATTAGTCGCTTTCTCCAGACTCTTTGCGTCAGCCGTTTTGTAATTCAGGTTATCCTTAAATACGTTTCCCCGTCAAAGAACATCTAACTACTTGCTCAATGGCTCGAAGCGGTCTAGCACGCCTGACTATTCTTCAGTCCGAAGTTTGAATCCGGAACTTTTGGGAGAACTTTAGTTAACGCTCTCTAACTCTTTATTAGGACTTATTAGGACGCAGCCGTAGATGCTAAAGGGTAATCGCTTTAAGCAAAGCGTCCTAAAGGGCGATCGCACACCAAGCCTTCCTCACCTGTCTAGCCCACATTTCGCGCCTACTAAATGTAGAGGTGGCACACTTGAATTATTTCTACAGATAGCGTAGTACTGATGAACTAAAGGCTATATATAGCAAGCCAAAACTCTAATTACTCTAGCTGTAGAGTGTGTGACACTTCAGGGTGCGGAATGTGGGTTCTAGCTGTGTCGTGCAAGGCAAGGGTAAGGTGAACAGCAGGTGCGATCGCCTCTCGTCCACTAAGTCACCGCATCAGTATCGAAAACAACCTTGAATTCAGCCGCAGGCATCCACTTACCAAGAAAGCGCTTATGATTTTCCGCTTCTGTGCGGCTGTAGAAGCGACCAACCGTATAGTGTTGAGCATTCGGCAACAACCTAATCAGTGTCCAGGGATAATCCTTTTGATTCCAGAAGCCTTGCGTCGGAGGTGGAGATGGTTCTGCTGTGCGACCACAACCCCGATGCTCCAGAATAGAATGAATTTGAGCTAAAAGTTGCGCTCTCTCTGGCGTCTCATCATTCGGTAACAAGCTCCATTCACGCACTGGCGCTGGTAGCCAAGTTAAGGTGTAAGAAACTGAGCCTTTGCAAAGGTGCCAACACAAGCGGTGTGGCTGTTTGCGGCAGATGAACCCATCGCCTCTTAAAGACGCAACAATCCTATCGCCCTCAGCTATGAGGCGAAGCCATTCAGAATGTTTCATTGTATGATTTGGGTGATTATTTGTAGAAAGGGCGATCTGCAAAAATTGCCAAAATGCGATAAATGCAAAAATGCGATCGCCCGTTATTTATGAAAAATGCACATCTTGCACCAGAGCCTTGAATTAAAATTCAGGCTCAAAGCTTAAACCCGTTAAAACGGGTTGAAAATCTTCATGCAGTCAGCTTTAGCTGACTTTAGCTATTAGCCCGAAATTTATTTCAGGGCGATGTTGGGCTTCCAGCTATATCGTCTCGCGCATCACCTCCTGTGGCGCTATAAATCCGACACAACTTGCTTCGTGTGAGAAACTACCCATAGAGAGACAGGGAAACAGGAAGTATGGGGACTTCCCGTAGTGTTTCCCCGTTATTTTTGTGGTCTTGAAAGTGACCGAGTGTCACTCAACAAGTAAGATGGTAGACGATCAAAACTCAGAACGCAACCCAGAATTGCCAATTCTTAAGGAAGTAAGAGAGCGACTGGGAATGACTCAGGAGCAAATAGCCGACTGCTTGGGAATATCACGCAGAACCGTCATCCGCCACGAAGCAGGCGAACGAGTAATAAAACTGAACTTTGCTCAGATCCGACGATTGAAAGAACTGCTAGAGCAAGCAGGAATGTCAATCGACGACTTACCTGCCGACATTGAATGAGGTGGTATCAGTTCATCCCAGTCTCAAGAGGAGGTTGTAACAGCTAGGAAGAGAGACTGAGGGAGGGGATGCGTAAAGCGTAGCTATCCCAAGGAATCGCGCTTGTTGGTGTGGGGAATGCGATCCTGAATTATCACGGGATAATCGTCGGCTATCTTCCATCGGTATGCGATCGCGCTTGTTGGTGGGTGGAGTGTAATCGCGCTGCTAACTTCGATGCTCTGCTATTTGCTGACGGATTGCTGTTTGAATCTTGTTATCGAAGTCCGGGTCATCAACTCTTGTAATGACTGAGCGCGATCGCTCTCGACGCCTTGCTAGATAAGCTTGAAAAGCAGCTTTATCTTCTCGATGCTTGAGAAAGTACCGCCTTAACTCTTTGTAAGACATAGCCGTGTAGTCAACTTGACTCATTACAGCACCTCCCCGCTCGGAGTAACTTCAAATTCGATTTCCTCGTTCTGTCCTGCCAAAATATATAAATTCTGAGTTCGACCGTCGATGCAAATAAGGTGGATGGGCTGAAACAGCATATACGTCAACTGGTAGCTAATTCGATACAGACACCTCAGTTGCGCGTCGGTAGGCATCAAACTCCCTGTTACGGTGAAGAATGCCTCTTCAGTATAACTTTAGGTGCGATTGCCTACCGATTAGCTAAAGATGAGGTGTGATCACCTCTCGTGGGCTAAGTCACCGCATCAGCAGACGCTCGAAGACTCGCTACCGCTTCGCTATCAAAAACAATCTCGAATTCAGCCCTGAATTGGCAACTCTCAAACAGTTACGCGAACGCCTGGGAATGACACAGGAAGAATTAGCGACTGAGCTAGGAACAACAAGCAGAACAATCAGACGCCATGAAACAGGCGAAAGACAAATTAGGTTCTCGCTCCCTCAAATCAAGCGACTGATTGAGCTAATGCAAAGAGCAGGAATGTCATCAGATGATTTGCCAGATGACATTGAATGAGGTGGTATCAGTTCATCCCAGTCTCAAGAGGAGGTTGTAACAGCTAGGAAGTGAGGCTGAGGGAGAGGATGCGATCGCGCCTTACTAGTAGCGCAGGAAGCCAAAATGCGATCGCTCCTCATCTTCCTATTACGCAACTGCAAATTCTGTGTATTTGCGTTGTTCGGGTGGTTTAAAGCCGAGGACAATATGCTCCTTGGGGATTCCGGCAGCAACTAGCTCACCTGCGATTCCCTCCTCTGTGCCGTCGTGCTGAATCCAGAGCTTACTGTCAATAATATCGATGTGCAACAAGGTTCCGTAGATGCGATAACCGTTTTGCCAGCCAGTTTCTACCAGCAAATAGCGATCGCGCTCTCGATCAAACACCAGTTCAACTAGAACCTGGTCATCATTACCTAGAAAGTCAGCATAGTCCTTCAGAACTTTTTCAACGACATCACGATACTGACTATTCAGGGAATCCATCGGATGATCGCCTCCTTTTTGGGATCGCCCTCATTGTATCGCGCCTCCGGCTTAAGGATGGACGAGATAGATGGTAGAAGCGATCGCACATAGAGCCTCCCTCACCTTTCTAGCTGTGTCGTGTAAGGCTCTTGGTGACTTGAAGAGTGGGTGCGATCGCCATTTCAGCAATGAAAAGCTCAGATTTATCAACAGGTCTTTCTCTGATTGTGATACCTAAGCCTTTTGCGATCGCTAAGTTACTATGTCTAGTGATTTATTCGAGAATATCCTGATTACAGCCAGGGGTAATTGGTTTTCCATTCCTTATCTAAACTTACCTAAAAGGCATTTTTACTAAAAACTTAAATTATTTTCTTCGGTGGAAAGGAAGGATAGTCTGTAAAAATAGTAGTTCGCTTTATTGAGCTTAATGAATTTAATAATAGAAAATATACAGAAAATTTTCATCTGTATCATATCGAAAAACCTCAATTTAAATAAAAGTCAGCAATATTAATGAAGCTGT
>JBFLZA010000033.1:0-24963 GCA_040756535.1 Cyanobacteriota bacterium | reverse complement strand
CTCTCACGGCCCTTTATATAAGGTGAGTCAAGCCCAACTCCTCCGATAGACATATCTCCAACGGTATAAACTATTACCCATCTATTACTGATAAAAGTTTAGATAGGTGCTGAGATTTATTTGCTGAAAAGTTACTCAGCCACCTGATCGAAACAGCAGATTACAAAAAAAAATAATAGCCTAATAGTAGATTTTCTATTCTTTAGGTTTTAGGAAGGGTGCGATTACTGAGACCATAACTGAGAAATAGAAATACAAAATGAATAATTGGATTGGCAACTTCCTAAGGACTTGGCAAACTCAAAGCCTAACAAAAGGATATTATTGTCCAGAATGTAATCAAGAAAAAACTTTAACCCCTACAGGTCGAGAAGCTGATTTAGATAAATATAGATTATCAGCACCTAGTGATGGGAACAACTGCTTATTATGTGAAGGAACTGGATGGCTATCTCCAGGTCAAATAGAAGAAATACAAAAAATGGGAGGTATAGAAGCCTGTCTGGAGGCTTATTTATGTCCCTCAAATGATTCCGAACAGGTAAGCAGGGAAATGACCCGTTGCGGATAAATTGAGTGTAGGAATCAGATTTATCCTCAGAGAATGTTAATTTTATAGCTCAATAAAAATTTTGTCTGACAAACCTTGAACCTCCAGTTCCAGCCGGGAAGCTTTATCACCGCCGATTAATCTACCCCTGTAGCCACTTGTGGAGAGCGAAAAGGATAATTGTTTGCTGCCAGGGGCTTCTACTACTGCTTCTCCGAGATTAATCTTACACTGCGCCCCATCTATTCGAACTTCTCTGCTATTGAGAGCATCAGTAATCAAAACTTGTTGACTCTGT
Organism: Cyanobacteriota bacterium; assembly: GCA_040756535.1. Taxonomy (GTDB): domain Bacteria; phylum Cyanobacteriota; class Cyanobacteriia; order Cyanobacteriales; family Coleofasciculaceae; genus JBFLZA01. The sequence goes on along the minus strand of JBFLZA010000033.1, from coordinate 24,115 downwards.
TTCATTACCTTAATGATTAGGTGACGTACTCCAAAGCGGATAATTCCATCTGCTATATGCTCGATTTTAATTTCACTGGGTAATCCTTTAACTAGAAATTTTGTAGGGGTTGACGATGGTGAGGGTACTGCTGGGGTTGTAGTAGAGACGCGAGGAACGTGCGTTGCTTTTTCTTGCTGTATCAGCGTATCTTTAGGGATTTTTGCTGTTGGGCGTTCTCTTGGTGCAGGTGGGGGTTCAAGGGTTACAGATTGATAATCGATCGCCCAATGAGCAGCTTTTTTGAGCAGTTCTGATTGGCTTTTTTCAGCTTTGTCAATTTGCCCTTGGGTTCTGGCGTAATTCTCCTGTTTTTTCTTCGTAGCAATCCAGCGATCGCGAGCGAATTGGTGAAGTTTCCCGTCTGGGTGAGAGACAAATTGCTCGTAAAATGAAAGGGTTTGGGCCAGGGAACCGAGTTTTTCTAGGGCAACGCCTACCTGCTGCATTAACAGATAATGTTGCCAGTCAGATATGGATAATACTTGTTCTCTGATAAATCGCTCACAGCGTAGCCGTTGCTCTTTGGTAAAATCGTTTGGCGTTGATTCGGAATAAGCGAGTTCGTAAACAACATCGCACTTCAATCCCACCTTTTGACGCTCAGAACCCATCGCTTTAGATAAGTACTTTTCGAGGGATTCTACAGCATCGGCAAAATTCTTTTTGCGGTAAAAATACTGTAAGAGAACGGTAAGCAGTTTGAGGGAAGGTGCCCCTTGACTTGCCGCTTCAAAGCACTCTTTGACTTTAACCGATTCATCTAACCAAACATATACAACAAAAGCTTGTTGGTACTGATGTTTAGTTTCCAATGCGGGGGCTACATACTCAATCCAGTTGCGATCGCGAGGTTTTCCTGCCTGCTCCCACTGACTAATGATACTGTCATAATCTCCAGCTTGCGCCAGATACTCCAACCCCTGAGGCATACCCATTAGCATTGCTTTAGCCCGGTTGTATTCAAGCGTTTGAGTTGCCTCAGAAGTTTCCCAAATTCTTACTGCTTGCTCGTAACTTTCAGCGCGATAGAAACACTGCGCTGCTAGCGGTTTCAGTTCGTCATATCCAGCTAAATCTAAAGCTTTCAGAACCTCTCCAAAATGTTGCCATTGATTCGGCTGATTATCTAAACCCTCTAGTAATCCTTCGATGCGGTGAGCATACTCTTCTATGGCGTTTTTCCATTGCTTGCTATGAAGATTGTAAGGTTCAGCGTTTATTTTGCTAACCTTTAATTCATCTTCAATCTGATTTTTAATTAACGAGGTAAAATAATTTAATTCCTCCAAATCTTGGGGTGAAGCAACCATAAAGGAAACGAGAGAACGTTCTTTCGTCTTTCTTTCCGGGTTCTGCTCGTACCAAGTGGCTAACTCTGGCCAACACAGTCCTTCCCAGAAGCATTCCCAAGCTTCATCAGTTTCGCCCGCCTGAAAAAAGCGGTTTCCTGCTGCTCTATAGTGCTCTTCAATTTTGAGTGCCCATGCTTCACAAAAGATTGCTTGGGTTGTATTTCCGATATCGTTATAGAACTGTTTGGCACGTCTGAGTAAGCCAGGATTTTGGGCATTTAATCCCTTCGTTTCAAACTCTTGTGCGATCGCTTGGGGGTCATCTTCACGCAGTTTCGGGGCTGTTTTGGGAGTACCAATGCTGATAGTCTGCACACTTTGTTCCCAGTCTTCTTTATTTCTGGCGTATTGCAGCATTGCGTATAACAGGGCTTCATCGCTAGCATACTGCCACAATTGGCGATCGCCTTTTTCTGAATCCACGACAAACAGATGCTCTGTTGCTCGGCTAGCCGCCACATAAAGCTTGTTGAAAAAGTATTCAACCTTCACTCTTTGGTCGATGCCTTTACCCCTGAGATTCCAGACGTTTTGGTTGCAGTCTTCGCCAAATTTGTAGAGGATGACTTTTTTAAACTCTAAACCTTTAGCAGTAATCGCACTCAAGACATTTTTCAGCGGTTCTGGGGAGAAAGATGCAGACAGGTGGGATGAACTCTCGGAAGAATTCTCAACATCCCCAGGTTCCCGTATTAACGTCTCCTGTTCTTCTAACTGAGGAAAAATTTCCGAGAGAACTTCATCGGCTTGAGCATAAGCGGCTTCTTCGCCTTCTTCACAAGGGACAATGATAATGGTGTCCTTGATGTAAGAAGCCAGTTCTTGAGTGGTGATATTCTGATTGAGAATGAACTTTTGAGGTTCGAGGAAGTTGCCTTGCTGCCATGCGTTTTGTGGCTGAAGTTCAGGGATGTCAAATAGAACATGACGCCACAGTTGAATTAAATTAGTAACTTGCACAATAGGTGGGGTGGAGCGGTAGTTATAGGCTAAGGATTGGAAATTAATCACTAACTTTAACTGATCGGCAGGGTCTAGGGCAGTGATCACTTCTGCATCAAAGATGGCTTGCACACTAGACCAATGGAATCCTGTGGGGTTTAAGGTCTGGAAGGGGTCTCCAGCAAAGGCAAAGGGCAAACAGTGAATGGGCTGATATCCCAAATGATACTGGGAAAATACAGACAGCCGCATGATTAATTGAAGCTCCAATCGAGTGAAATCTTGGGCTTCATCACAGAAAATCGCGGTGTAGATGGAACGGTAGCACTGGAGTTGGAGAACTTTGGTAATTAAATCTTGATCATCCCAGTAGCCTTGCTCTGTTGTGATGCGCTTGTACCAGCGTTCCCAGATGGTGTCGTAAATGCCTTGAAACTTTTCAAAGGATACAGTGTGTTCCCGACGTGGCACTTCTTCTTGGTAGTCTTCGGGAGTCATGTACTCCTCAAGACGATATCCTTTAATGAAGCTGCGGATAACGTGCCAGGAGGTTTCTGGGGAATAGCGTCGTGCTTGGGGAAGGTGGAGAATAACTTTAGCGAGGGATTCACAGGGACTTTTTCCCTGGTACAGTTGTTTGAAGCGATGAAAGGAAATATATTTTTCTGGGTCAAAACGCGATCGCTCACTCAGAGGCAGTAAGTTAAACAGGAATTTTTGGAACGGTTGAAAAAAGCGATCGATATTTTCTTTACCGTCTCCCTGACTTCTCTCGGCCACAAAGCGGTAATGGGAAGCCAACAGCGTACTAACTCCATCTCTTGCCACCTCCAGCAACCGCTCGTTATAGGTTAAAAATAAAGGTTCACCAGGAAGAAGTTCTTGGCGGCGGCGTCCGTGTTGGTCGTAATACTTTCGGTAACAGTAGTCGGCAAACAGATACAGGAGCATGGTAGACTTGCCGCTACCGGCTCGTCCATTGATAAATAAGGGTAGTGAACCTTGACCGGGTGTTGCGGTAGAAACGGACTGGAGAATTTGCTCTTCTTCAACGGAAAGCGCGAGATTTGCCTCTTTCCCCCGTTCTATCGCTAGCCAACTTTCTTCATCGGCAAGCAAATAGGCGGGATAGAAACGTTGGGCAAAGGGCGTCAAGTCAGAAAGACGTAAGGGTCGTGCTAAGACGTTGCTGGTGTCAGAACCATCAAACAAGGCGGTTTTTTCACCTACCCGGACAATATCTGCTCTAGTTGGTTTGTGAGCGAAAGGAGCGAGCAAAAACAAGACGTTCCCAACAAAGGTGTCAGCCGTTTCGAGTTGGCTGTAGATTACGTAATGATTGTTCAACGTACACAACTTCACCTGAGGCAAGTCGGGAAATTCTTCACTGGGAATGCTTTCACTGCGAATGCCTGCAACAATTTGGTAATAGGTTTCCCAGGCGTCTTGGATTTCTCTGTGTCTAAACCGTGTTAACCATTCTTCGCTTTCGTAAATGATCCAGTCTTCTGTAACCGTTTCTATCTCCCAACCGGGAAGTTCTAACCAAGGATGCAGTTCCGGCGGTAGTTCGGGGAGTGACAGGACTTGCTGCTGCTTGGTTTTTTCACGGGTAAGCCATGCTCGGATTTTGTGTTGGTCGAGTTTAGGTTCGAGATGATCTCTGCCGTACTCTCGCGGATCTTCGAGAAATTCTTCGTAGTCATTGTCACCGCGCTTGAAGATATCGAGTAGGCATAGGATTTGCTCGTTATCAACTCTGAGAATGCGTGCAATCAGTCTCCGGTTGAGAATGCGGCGCTTTAAGTAAGGATAGACTCGTTCAAAACGTGACTGCACTTCGTCAATTCTTTGAGTCTCTAATTCAACACACAAGTCATCGATTCGCTCTTGAAGACCGTACAGCTCTGCTTTACTGTTGAACCCAGAGGTGCGATAGACGTACATCGGTTAGTCTCTGCTGTTTCTGCCATCTTTTCGTTATTCCTATTGTCGTCTAGCAGAGAAATGGGTACGGAGATTTCGGGTAATAGTTTATACAATTTTCATGCATTGGGTCGGAGTAGTAGCCGCTCATGAACGGCGTACACCAAGACGCATGAAAATTTTTCTCCTCTGCTCCCCCCATCCCCCCGCCTAGAAGGTTGACCACGACTGAGAGCTTTAAGAGTACCCACCAGGGTACTGTCAAACACTGACAGAGCGGGCAAACTAGATGGGTTAGCCCATCATCCATATTTAAGCAGGGTGTTATCGCTCCTTTGTGAGCGGTAAAGCGATCACTACTTCTGTTTATAAATTCAAATTTTTTGTTCCTTGCCTCAAGGGATTTTTATGTCAGTTGACAACTATTACAAAGTATTAGTCTGTCCTGAAACCGTTTCGGAGGAACAGTTACACTACCTAGTTGAAGAAGCTTGTGAACATCCATCTGGTAGTGTTCAGCGACAGAAAAATTTAACTGCAGTTATTCGCTTAATCAGTAAAAAACTGTGGAAAGAAAATACACCTTACTATCAAGATGCCTTGCAACAGACTTGGTTATACTTCTGCCAAAACATCTGCGAGGGTATCACAGGTAAACCCTATGACCCCAATCGCTCTAGCATCGCGACTTGGCTCAATTTCTACCTCAAGCAACGGCTACATGATTTTTACATCAGAAAGCACAAAGAGGAATTCAGAACCGCTGCGACGCCCATTGAGCCGTTGGAATCGGGCAACACTCATTCCACCCTTAACCGAGTAGAAACTATTCCAGCTAAGCCGGATGTTCCTCCACTCCTTGAAGAAGTAACAACATGGGTGGAAACTGATCCAGAAGGGGAGTTACGCCGTATCCATATCACCCATCATCCAGAGGTGACTTGCCAAGTCTTAATTCTGCGGCGCTTACCTCCAGAAACAAGCTGGAAAACACTTTCGCAAGAATTTAATTTGCCCATTTCGACGTTGAGTAGTTTTTATCAGCACAAGTGTTTGCCCTGTTTGCGTAAATTTGGTCAATCTCAGGGATACATCTAATCTGGAAATAGAAGTCAGGAGTCAGAAGTCAGGAGTCAGGGGTCAGGGGTCAGGGGAACAAGATTTTCATCACTTCGTTGTGAGCTTTTGCTCATGGTGTCTAATCTGAAAATAGGGAACTCCTTAACAGGGAACAGGGAATGGGGAATGAGGAATGGGGGAAGAAGGATTCTAAACCATCCCGTCACTGTATTGCACGGACATTTGTGTTAAAACCCTGGACATCCACAACGCGATCGCGTTGGCGAAGTGATAGCGCAGCGGTAGCGTGAGGCGTTTGCGAAGCATGGTCGAAGAGCATAGCCATAGCGAAGTAAGGAGCGTCGGAACGAGCGTCGGCGTTAGCAAGAGAGCTGCTGCTGTTCAGATCGCGCACTTGTTTGTTGGCACAAAACCCTAGGGAAAATAATCAGCGTGAAAATTCTGCTAGTGGAGGATGATGAGCTTATCGGTTCGGCGCTTTTTGAAGCTCTCGTTGCCCATCATTACACAGTCGATGTGGCGGCAGACGGACAAGCCGGTCTAGATCTGGCGACGACTTTTGACTATGACCTGATTTTATTGGATTGGCTCATTCCCAAACTGGACGGCATCAGCCTTTGTCGCCAACTCCGTTCCAAGGGGTATCAAAAACCTATCCTCTTGCTGACTGCAAAAGACTCCAACACCGATATTGTTCAAGGGTTAGACGCAGGAGCTGATGACTATATAGTCAAACCTTATGACTTATCGGAATTGATGGCACGCATTCGGGCTTTGCTACGTCGGGGAAATTCTCCTGTCACGAGCGTTCTGACTTGGGGAAACCTCTGCTTGAATCCGGTTTCAGGTGAGGTTACTTGTGGAGGGCACCTTTTATCTTTGACTCCCAAAGAGTACAGCCTGCTGGAGCTTTTTTTGCGGAATCCTCAACGGATTTTCAGCCGGAGTGCAATTATCGATCGCCTCTGGTCTGCGGGTGGCTCTCCTGCCGAAAGTGCAGTTACTGTCCACATTAAAGACTTACGACAGAAGCTGAGAGCTTCTGGAATGACCGAAGAAATAATCGAGACAGTTTACGGTTTGGGCTATCGGCTCAAGTCTCCTCCTGAAGAGAAGGCGTTGCGCGACAGCGTTGCGGGACGCGGAAGCGTCCATGGGGAAATGGCAAGGGAGGACAAGGAGGACAAGGGGGACAAGGAGGACAAGGGGGACAAGGAAGACAAGGAAGACAAGGAAGACAAGGAAGACAAGGAAGACAAGAGAGGAAGGAGGCAGTCAAAAGGTCTGGCTTCAGTCAGCAAGGTGCTAGAACGGTTCAGAGATTCTTTTGCACAGCAGGTTACCGTGCTGGAGCAAGCAAAGATAGCACTGAGCGAGGGCAATCTGAGCGAAGTCCTGCGGCAGAGTGCAGGGCAGCAAGCCCACAAGCTGGCGGGTTCATTGGGAACGTTTGGTTATCCGGAAGGCTCGAATCTGGCACGGGCGATCGAACATCTGCTGATGAATGACACGGCTTTGGGACGGGAGGAAGCCTTACGACTCGATCGCCTAGTTGCTGACCTTCAACAAGAACTTACCAAACCTCCCGCCTCCTTCATCACAGAACCAACACCTCCCGTTCAAGTTCCTTTGGTACTAGTTGTTGATGACGATGTGGCACTAACTGAGCAACTGAAAGTAGAAGCCTCTGTCTGGGGAATGCGGATTGAGACGGCTCCCGATCTAACAACTGCCAGACAGAAGATTGCCCAAACTCCTCCCGATGTCATCTTACTGGAACTCACCTTTCCCGATCCAAGCGAAGATGGACTAACGCTACTGCGGGAACTAGCGGAGCAATCCTCTAAAATTCCGGTTCTGGCATTTACCGGACGAGACAGCTTGGCAGATCGGGTTGCCGTATCTCGCTTGGGAGGACGCGGATTTCTACACAAACCTGTTTTACCAGAGCAGATTTTCAAAGCGATCGCTCGCATCCTCCCGCCAACTCAGTCAGTAGAAGCCAAGGTTCTGGTTGTGGACGACGATTCTGCAACGTTGGCAGCATTGGGCAACCTGCTGCGACCTTGGGGACTTCAAGTTACGAGTCTTAATGAGCCTCAGCGCTTCTGGGAAGTGCTGACGGAAACTGCTCCAGATCTGCTGGTTTTAGATCTGGAGATGCCAACTTTCAGCGGATTCGACTTGTGTCAGGTCGTGCGCCAAGACCCGCAGTGGGGAGATTTGCCGATTCTGGTTGTGACGGCTCACACCGATACTGAGTCAATCCAACGGGTGTTTGCGGCTGGAGCGGATGATTTTGTTAGTAAACCCGTGGTGGGACCGGAGTTGGTTACGCGGGTGACAAGCCACATTGAACGAGTCCGGTTGCGGCGGAAGCTAAAACAAATCTAGGGACAAGCCGCACATAGAACTTGCCGCATTTGCCGCATATTTTCTGGCAATTCCATCTGCATCGCCTGTTGAAGGAAAATTGTCGGTATCGGAATGTTAGGCGTTGCTTGCACCGAGTAGGTGAGCAAAGTACCATCGCCGCAATCTTGCAGTTTCAGGTCTGCCGTAAAATCGGTAAAGGTGCCTTTTTCTAGCCGGAACTGAATGTGCTGCCCAAGTATCTCAAAGACGTTCAGGTGAATTTCGACTTGAGCAGTGAGAAACAGAAAGGTTTTTTGGGCAACTTGATACAGACGTTTTACCTCACCTCGGTGCAAGACTTCGCTCTTGGTAACATCGGGGAAGTATTCCACCCAGCGGGGGTAATCGGTTAGTTGTTGCCAAACGTGCGATCGCGCTATTGGTAAGTACAGATGTGCCGTAACCGCACCACCCCAAGCTGAGTGCGATCGCGTTTCCACCAAAATCTCCCCTTGCAAAAGCGCCTTTTGCTGATTCCACGCTAGGTCTGGGACTGGATTATTCAAGTCTGAAAAAGAAAGCGTACTCATCATAGTTTAGCCACTCCTCAACCCAGATGACTACGGTTTAACTTGGGCATTTTCACACTTAAGTACACCAGGCAACTCCTCTAGTTTCCACTCCTTATATCAAAAGACTTCTTGCAGAAGTCGGAAACAGGCAACTCCTTAACGGGGAACAGTGAACAAGAATTGACGCAAACAGCAGACGCTCGTAAACTCGCTACCGCTATGCTGCTATCGCACCATGCTACGCAAACGCTATCAGAAAAATACTTTTGCAAGAGGTCTAAAGTCTTTAAAGCATTAATCAAGTTGCTGTAAGGCTTCCAACAATTTCAATTCACATTACTGGTAAAAACTTCCGAATTAGCTGCATCCATTTGTATGCGATAGCTAACGCTTTGGGGCGGACTATCTTTGCGAGGTCGTCCTGGTTTGTTATAGGAGCTTACTCAAGCACTTTAACGGCAGATCAATGTGTGGTACTTTCTCCGAAATATGGTTCGTATATTTTTAAGTTATACATTAAAAAAAACATTGTGCAAACCTAAGCAAAAACATCAGTATGTTAAGCAGCAATATTTTGTAGAGTTTACGCAAAAATTTATAGAAACTTTATCGATAGTTGATAGATAAATTAAATTCCTACAAAATATTTGTCTTAGGCTAGGAGTAGGCAAAATTGAACCAAGAACTGCAATATTAACGCGATGCAAACAATCCAATTTGTGACCCAAAATTCGATCGAACTGCGTCATACACAAACTCGCAGAGCTATTGAGTTATCGAGAAATCTTCTTGTCATTCACATTGGTAAAGTGAATGGGCTAATTCCCCTCGATGTTGATTTATCAGATTTTCCCAATTCTGATATGGTTTCTCGCCTTCAGGCAAAGATTCGGAGAGAGGGAAACATCTACTTCATTGAAGACATGAGAAGTGCCAAGGGTACATATGTCAATCAGCAGCGATTGGAGCTAGGTAAACGTTACCGATTAAAGGCAGGTGACAAAATCTCCTTTGGTGAAGGCGACTTAGTATCATTCGTTTTTGGATTATTTTAGGAATTTATTCAGAGTTTAGGGAAATTGATATGACTTCCGTACTACTGGTGGATGATGACCGCGTACAACAGCTAGCCATATCAAAAATGCTCTCTCTTAGCGGCTTCAAGGTAATTGTCGCTAATGATGGTATTGAGGCACTTAAAAAACTTCATTATTGCTGTCCAACGCTGGTGATTTTGGATATTGTTTTACCCAAAATGAACGGCTACGAAGTTTGCCGCCGCATCAAGAAAAACAAAGGAACGCAGAGCCTACCTGTGATAATGTTCACTGCCAAAAGCGAAGACTTTGATTTCTACTGGGGTAGCGAGCAAGGCGCTGACGCTTATGTCTCTAAGTTATGCCACCCTCAACTGTTAATCGATACTGTTAATCAGCTTTTACAACCATTAAGGATAATGAGTCGTACGAAAGATAGCGAAAGGCGATCTGCGTGACGCTTCGGCTTCTCCAACGGAGTTAAGTTTGGCAAACTGAAATTGTAGATTCAGGAACCCGTCGCCTGAAGAGGACGGGATTCCGTTCATGGTTGATGGTTGATGGCACTCATGAATCAAGCAAGCTACATGGCAGAAGTCCCTATGAACTATGAACCATTAACCATGAACCCCACTTAACTTGCTCTCCTTCAATTGTTCAGCTTTGGTGATGGGGCAAACTAGAGTTAAGGGATTGCGGAGTTTTGCATCCCCCCTTAGATAGTCTTTTTTGAGAGTTTTTTAAGAGTATCAGCATGGTATTAGCGGAATTTTTTATCCCTCACGGACATTGCTATCTCTGGAAGCCAGGGTTAGTCGGGTTACACGTCGTATCAGATGCCTTGACAGCGCTGGCTTATTACTCAATTCCGCTAACGCTAACCTATTTCGTTACCAAAAGACGAGATGTACCCTTCAACTGGATTTTCCTGTTGTTTAGTGCCTTCATCATTTCCTGTGGCACGACTCACATCATGGAAATCTGGACGCTTTGGCATCCCAACTACTGGCTATCGGGTTCTATCAAAGCGTTTACCGCCGTTGTTTCCTTATATACGGCTAGCGAGTTAGTCTCGTTACTTCCCCAAGCTTTGGCAATTCCTAGCACTGCACAACTAGAAAAGGAAATTAAAGAACGCCAAAAAGCAGAAGCGGCACTGTTGAAGGAGAAAACCCACCTCGCCCAAGCTCAAAAAGTTGCCCAGGTAGGGAGTTGGGAATTCGATTTAGCTACCGAAGAAATTGCTTGGTCAGATGAAACCTTCCGCACTTATGGACTCGCTCCAGGGCAAGCTACACCGACCATTACTGAACATTGGCAAAAGATTCACCCAGACGACAGAACATTATGGGATGCAACGGTTAACCAGCTTGCTGGCGGAAAATCTTGCCAATTAGAGTTTCGGATTGTACGCCCCGACGGTTCTATCCGGCATATTTTCGGTCAGGGAGAACCGATTTTTAACGCCGACGGTCAGGTACACAAGCTATTTGGGACAGTGCTGGATATCACCGATCGCGTAGCAGCACAGGCAAGGGAACGGTTATTCGGAGCAATTGCTCTAAAGATTCATCAGTCCTTGGAACTCGATGAAATTCTCGATACCACCGTCACGGAAGTTCGACAGTTACTTCAAACTGATCGCGTGCTGATTTACCGCTTCAATCCCGACTGTAGTGGGCAGATTGTTGTGGAGTCCGTTGGTGCTGGCTTTCCGGCGGTTCTGGACACAACCATCTACGACCCTTGCTTTGGCTCATATTACGCCCAACTGTATCTGCAAGGTCGAGTCACAGCGATCGCCAATATTTACACCGCAGGTCTAAACCGGTGCTACGTGGAATTACTCGCACCGTTCCAAGTCACTGCCAACTTAATCGTCCCCATTCTTGCCGGTGGAAAGGTTTGGGGACTTTTGATCGTCCATCACTGTCGGGGTGAAAGGCACTGGCAGTCTTACGAGATAGAGCTATTGAAACAGTTAGCAACGCAGGTGGCGATCGCTCTCCAGCAGTCGGAACTCTATTCTAGAGTGCAGGGGGAACTCATTGAGCGCCAACGCATAGAGCAAGAGCTACGAGTCAGTGAACAGCGTTACCGTTCTGTCGTTACGGTAATGTCTGAGGGGATTGTACTCCAGCAGGCTGACGGTCAAATTACTGCCTGTAATGCCAGCGCCGAAAGCATCCTAGGACTAACCGCCCAACAGATGCAGGGGCTTACCTCGGTTGACCCTCGTTGGCAAGCGATTCGCGAAGATGGTTCGCCCTTTCCTGGAGAACTGCATCCCGCGATGGTTACTTTACGGACGGGCAAACCCCAGTCTAACGTTATTATGGGTATCCACAAACCGGATGGGTCGCTTACCTGGATTTCCATTAATTCCCAACCACTGATTCACCCCGGAGAAACTCAAGCTTACGCAGCCGTTACCTCATTTTCTGACATCACCGAACGCAGGGAAGCTGAGGAAAAACTCCGCAAAAGTGAAGTAAATCTTGCAGCAGCGCAGAGAGTTGCCCATGTTGGTAACTGGGAATTTGACGTACTGACTCAGGAAATTATCTGGTCAGAGGAACTATTCCGCATCTTTGGTCTTGACCCGACCGAACCCGAACCAACCTTCGACGAACATCTCCAGCAGATTCATCCCGATGACCGAGCGTTGTGGCAAGAAGTTGTCGGGCAAGCGCTTGCGTCGGGAAACTCCTACAAATTTGACTTTCGGATTGTGCGTCCCAATAGCGCAGCGGTAGCGACGCCAGGAGCGTCTGGTCAAGTCCGGTATCTTGAGGCAAGAGGAGAGGCTGTTTTTAACGAGCAAGGGCAAGTTATTAAACTCTTCGGAACGTCACTGGATATCACCGATCGCAAGCAGATAGAGGAAGCCTTGCGGAGTAGCGAAGAACGCTTGCGTTATCTCGTAAGCTCAAGTCCGTCGGTTATTTTTAGCGCCAAGCCAGATGGGGATTATGGAGCGACTTATATTAGTGAGAACGTGGTTAATTTGTTAGGCTACGAAGCACGAGAGTTTTTGGAAGATTCTAACTTCTGGGCTGACCATGTACACCCGGACGATGTTGAGCGCATATTTACTGGATTAACAAAAGTCCTGGAACGGGATTTTTACTCCCACGAATACCGCTTTCGGCGTGCTGACGGGACGTACTGCTGGCTGTTGGCACAACTCAGGTTAATGCGGGATGAAGCTGGCAAACCGACTGAGATGTTGGGCTTCCTTCTAAATATCAGCAATCGCAAGCGCACAGAAGCGACGCTGCAAGAAGCCGAACGACGGTGGCGATCGCTCCTGGAGAACGTGCAACTCCTGGTGGTAGGCTTAGATCCAAGGGGAAATGTGGAGTATGTTAACCCCTTCTTTCTAAGCCTGACTGGATATACGCAAGCAGAAGTTTTGGGCAAGAACTGGTTTGAAAATTTTCTTCCCCCATCCTTAAATACCACAATTACCCTGACTGCCCAACCCCAGTCAGACCATGTCCTGTTCCAAGTCAAAGACCAGGGACGAGGTATCCCGGCTGATAAACTGGAAGCGATTTTCGGGCGATTCCAGCAGGTTGATGTCTCGGATTCTCGCTCCAAAGGAGGTACAGGGTTGGGTTTAGCGATTTGCCAAAGTATCGTGCAGCAGCACGACGGACACATCTGGGCGGAGAGTACTTTGGGTGAAGGGAGTACTTTTTACTTCACCTTGCCAGTACTACCAGAGCAATAAAATATTAATTGATTGGTGAAGGAATATATTGTATGGCAAGTCCTCGCTCAAACAATTAGCTGGTTCTATCTAGAAAAGGGTGAGTATCTCGATTTACCCGTTGATCCTGATGGAATTATACGGAGTCGAGTCTTTCCAGGGTTGTGGTTAGCGGTTGCACCAGTTTTAGCTGGGAATATGCAGCGCGTATTGGCAGTTTTACAAGAGGGGGTGCAATCTCCTGAACATACCGCATTTGTCCAGAAATTAGCTAGTTACTAATGTACCATCCTCTAGCGGAGAGTTTAACTAAACCAACAGTTAAACTCTCCCTCGGCTCCTCTCTCTCTCTCTCTGGGTAACCTGGAGTTTTAAACGATTGTATAAATCAACTTTAGGATCGGAATGACTAATGCAAGCAACCAAGGCGTAGCGTTGCATATCAACTTCATCTGGCTTTGCCCATTTGCGATTACAACTCACAACTAGGTACATGGAATTGTTTTCATAGCCCTTTGATTTGATAATTTCGACTTGCCCCCTTTGCAGGGTTCCTTTTTTTCGCAAGTTAGCACCTGGAGATAACTCGACAACAATACCAGAGCTATGCTTTTTCTTTAAGTTTTTCATAGAGATTTCTGTAAACTGCTCAGGCGAAGCTGTTTTACTAGCAGCTACATAAGCATTCACAATACTTTCACGAGCAATCTTCTTAAAAAGATTGAATTCCATTGTGACACCTAAATATGAGTCTCCACGAGTCGGTCGAGTAGGTGGGTCAAATGCTAGAGCAATAGATAAAATTCGGGTGCCTGGTGTCTGAAAAAACTCAGATGGGAGTGGGGGAATCTCATAGATATGAAAACTGCCAACAGGAATTGAGATATTGTCTTCCTGAAGAATCACATAGTTTTCAGCAGAATACATAGCTCGTTGTAAGTTAGGCTGACCGTAGCCATAGATCGCTAGCTGCTTGTTAATTTGTTTTGTCTTTTGACCCTTAGATTGCTTCTTCTGACATTGAAACTCCAGAGGAATTTCTCTTGGTAGGGTAGCAGAGTTGGCGATGAGTACCCGAATTAGATTTGAGCTGGCATCCGGGTATTTGGTGAAAAGTTGAGCAGCTAAGTTGGCAATAGGAGGAGCAGCAAAGCTTGTACCACTGCACATCTGAAACAAAGAGCCGAAATAGTCCTTAGCCAAGGTCAGAACAGAAACACCAGCTTCATTATCTGGTAACACACGAGGTCGAGGCAAACCCAGATCCTCTCGATAATCGAGGTTCAGTGCTAAATCTCCACCAAAGTCTACAACATCAGGTTTAATCATTCCATCTACCCCAAATCCAGTTCTGGTGAAGGGAGAAGGGTATCCTGGCAGATTTGCAATAGCTTGACGACGAACATCAGAAGAGTCGGCACTACTGCCACGACCAAAAGATAGGGAACCAACAGTCAACGAAATTGCAGAAGTCGCTGGATCGATAATCCGAGCGCTCTTGTTCAGCAGATACTTTGGGTAGTCCGTTAGCAGTTGCTCGTGTGACTTTGCTTCTTCATAGAAAGCATTTCCTGCTGAAATTACAAAAACAATATTCTTGTGTTGGTACTCGTAAGCAATTTCATCAATCCTAGCTGCTAGCCTAAACTGCTTTAACCCATCTCCGTAAATTTGTTCAGCGTTGCCTAGTGAGATATTAATGATTTTGCAGTTAGGATACTGTTCAATAAAGGCAAGAATAGCTTCCCTAAGTTGAGTTTCTAGGAGGAGATCTTCGTCATATTGGTTATTTTCGTCTGTCACGCGGGCAGAGAAGAGCCAAGCCGTTGGATCGAATGAACGCTGTTCAATGCATTTCTCAATGTTCCCATAGATGGCAATTCCAGCAACATTGGTGCCATGCCCTCCTTCATCATCAGGTCCACCTTTGATAAATTGGCGTTGTGCGTCAGGGAACACGTCAGCTTCACCTAGAACTGGAGCAATTAATGGATGACCGCGTTGTACACCAGAGTCGATGACGAGAACACCGCAATGGTCTTCAGGTGGAGGAATCACTTCGGGAAAATTGGAAATTGGTAGATTATAGTCAGCCGTGTTCTCAAAGGCAGGTTTTGGACGACGATCAATTTCCTTGACAATTTCCTCTTGTAACAAAAGCTCTAAAACGTCGTGGGTAACTTTAATCCGAGCGATACATAGATAGTCGCCAATATAGCGATCGCTCATTCGCATTCGAGTGGTATCACTAGACAAGTCTTCTAACACTTCGGCGATCTTATCCAGATACCGTTTCATCTCTTGGCGATCGCCAGTATGCCAAAGCTCCAAGTCTAGAGGAGCTAGTTCTCCCGGTTGGACTGGCTCTAGTTCCAACAAGCGACCAATACGATCCTGTGGTTCGAGGGGGACTAGCTCATCGATTGCCCCCAAGTATTCATACTTATGATCAGTTTTAATTCCGCTATAGTTCTCTAAGCGCTTCTTGAATTCTGTAAGTTCATTATCGGATGAGAAAACGACGATTGCTTTATTGAGATTCGGTTCACGCGCCAGAAAAGTCAGTCCTGTTTTAGTCAACTCGTCTTCTGAGAGATTACCCTTCTTAGCAAGTTTGATCTTGAAAATTAATTTCGGATCAAGACGAAAGGGACTGGTCTTTTGCTTGATAGGCTGAATCAGGGTAGAGATTTGATCTAATAGCTGTTTACCGTGGGTGCTGCTATCACGACCCTTTGTCCCGCCACCACCACCGCCCGTAGAGCGCCTTGGAAGTTCGATATTGATTTTTGGCAGTTTTAGGTGCTCAAACTGACTCACCATTTTGGTTCGACGTAGAGAATTTTGTTGAGTTCGATATTATACGTTGTCTATCCAGATAGCGCCCAATCGCAACTTCTAAATCATCAGCAGTAAGAATGCGATCGCCCCGCAGAATTACAGCTTTAATTGCATCAGCACAGATGCGCTCTATGTCTGCCCCAGTAGCATTCTCAATCTGAGCCGCAAAAGCAGATAGATCAATTCCGGTATAACGAATAGCAGATAGGTAACGACCCAGAAGAGCCGTCCGGAGTTCAACTGATGGGTTATCGAAGAAGAGTACTTCATCAAAGCGTCGCCAGATAGCACTGTCAAGGAGTTTCTCGTGGTTAGTCGCTGCAATAAATAGACCATTGTTGGTCGAATTATCGATGAGCTGTAGCAGGCTGTTTACTAGGCGTTTAACTTCTCCATGTTCATTTTGGGTGTTGCGGTCGCGGGCAATGGCATCAAATTCATCAAATAAAACAACCCATTCGCCTTTCTCAATATAGGCGAAAATTTTCTGAAGATTAGTTGCCGTTTCACCCAAGTAAGAAGAGAATACAGCCGTCAAATTCACATAAACGAGTGGCAGTCCTAATACGCTGGAAAGGACTTTGGCGGTTTGGGTTTTGCCACAGCCAGGGGGGCCGCAGAAGAGCAGTTTGTTTTTGGGTCTAAGGCTATAGGCTGCGAGGATGTCTTGCTTACGATTTTCGAGGACAATTTCTTGCAGGACATCAAAGATTTTTTCACTGAGGATGATGTGATCCCAAGTGAGATCGAATTGTTTCACCTCAAGCAAAGAGAGTCCCGTTTCTTTGTCTTTGGGCAGTTCAGGAAACTGATTCCAGGGGGCAATGTTAGCGACTAAGCGCTTGGGGTGCCCGTTCCCGTTTCGGAGCAGCTTTTCCAGATCTCTAGCAAGCAGGGTATGATTTTTACTTTTTTCTTCTTCGATAAGTTCCATCGCAGCAGCCAAAAACTCTTCTCTCTCGTTATGAGAGAAGCTCCTGAAGAGTTTTCTGAGGATTTCGCCACGTGCCATACATCAGAGCGGAATTAAATCCCTTACATACGCTAATCATAGAACATTTGTACTATAAGTTGCCAAAAATAAGTCACCCTACCCTAGCACTGAAATATTACACCTAATTGGAATCATTTCTGAAGCTCTTGTGGGTTGGGAATGAGCGATCTGCCTTTGGCGGCAGCGCTTCGCTATCGCCTTCCTCGATTCGGTTAGGATGAGCATAGGTTTACCCCAACTGCGGCTGTATGGTTAAAATACCCTCCCAGCATTGGACAATTCCCCCCTTAGAAAATGGCGATCGCTTAAACCGTTACGAATTTGAGCGCCGCTACAACGCCATGCCCAAGCTGAAAAAAGCCGAGTTAATTGAAGGGATTGTCTACATGCCTGCTGCACTGCGCTTCAAGAGCCACGGTCAACCTCATGGTTGGATGATGACATGGCTAGGAAACTATGAAGCTATGACTCCCGGTGTTGCTTTGGGAGTTGAACCAACAGTGCGGCTTGATATCGACAACGAACCACAACCTGATGCTGTACTCTTGATCATGCCAGAAGCAGGGGGTCAAGCACGACTGAGTGACGATGATTATCTTGAAGGTGCTCCAGAGTTGGTGGTCGAAATTGCCGCTAGCAGTGTTGCCATCGACCTTCATGCCAAAAAACAAGCCTATCGCCGGAATGGGGTGAAGGAATATATCGTCTGGCAAGTCCTCGATCAAACAATTAGCTGGTTCTATCTAGATAAGGGTGAGTATCTCGATTTACCCACTGATACCGATGAAATTATCCGGAGTCGAGCCTTTCCGGGGTTGTGGTTAGCGGTTACAAAGTTATTGGCGGGGAATATGCAGCGTGTATTGGCGGTTTTACAAGAGGGCGTGCAATCTCCTGAACATGCCGCATTTGTTCAGAAATTAGCCAGCAACTAATCAGTCAATGAGGAATTAACCTCAAGTTCTTTGAAGGATCTGCAAACGGGCTGGCCAGTCTTTAGGTTCACTTCCCCCAACCATGAACCATCAACCATGAACCATCAACCATGAACCATCAACAATGACCAAGCGAATTTTAGTGATTGACGATGAAGAGCGCATCCGAGAAGTTGTCCGGGCTTGCCTAGAAGACTTGGGAGGCTGGGAAGCGATCGCTGCCACATCAGCGGAGGAAGGATTGCTTTTGGCACAAGCTCAAAGCCTAGATGCCATCCTTCTAGATGTATCCATGCCCGATATGGATGGTTTCGTTTTCTTTCAAAAGCTTCAGGAAAATCCCGTTACCCAATCCATTCGCGTCGTTTTGCTAACTGCCAAAGTACTACCAGATGACCGAGCACGGTTTGCAAAGATGGGCGTAGCCGGGGTCATTACCAAACCCTTTAACCCTGTAACCATTTCTGAACAAGTCGCTGAAATTTTGGGTTGGAGCCTCTAGGCAATTGGATTGTTCATAGTTCATAGTTCATAGTTCATGCCTCATTGTTCGTTGGGGGGCGTTGCCCAGGAGTGGGATGGGTGTCTCGCCCGTCCTACGTCCTAAATCGTTCCAGGGCAGGCGGGACGCCTACTCCACAAGAATCATCCCTAGAATGTGCAATGCCCGCTGGGGAATTGCCATGAACCATGAACCATGAACCATGAACCATAAGCATCTTTATAAGTTCCTTATTTTCTTTGTTTAGTCTTGAGACAAGGCAACCTCAGCGTACTACCTGAACTACGTTGGGATGGCTGAGACTTGCTGGTTAACGCTCACGGACTAAAGACCATGAATACAGCATACTGGAACTCTCCACGAACGCTGGAGCTATCGAGCCAAGCCATACAAAAGTCGAACGCTGCCTTCTTGCCAAGCTGTTGCCCCCCTACCACTTGAGTCGGAAGGTTTGCAACTCTCCGCTAGCCAGTACAGAGATTCAGGTTCAGGCCAAAAGTGAGTGAGGTTGAGGGGAACTATATGATCGCACTGGAGGTGGCAATGACCACCAAACTCGTTTTATTAGTTGATAACGAAGCTAATGTTCGGGAGATAGTACAAGCCTGCTTACAAGATTTGGGCGGTTGGGATGTACTCTCAGTTGCATCCGCCCAGGAAGGGTTGGATAGGGCAGTGGCAGTGCAACCGGATGCCATTATTTTAGATATCTCTATCTTAGGAATAGACGGCTTTACGTTTCTCCAACAGCTAAGAGCTAATCCGGTTACGCAGTTGATTCCAGTCGTCTTGTTGACGGCAAAAGCACGTTGGTTCACTCCACAACAGCTCCAGCCTTTTGGTGTGGCGGGGGCGATCGCTAAACCTTTCAATCCTATCTCGTTGAGTAACGAGATAGCCAAGGCTCTCGGCTGGTAAGCGGGAAAAATACTCACCGACTTAATGAAAAACGCTTTTTCAAAAGTTATTCATTTTTTCTGACCAGTACCTTGTCTCAACAATAAATATCAACTGCGGATAATTAATAATGTTTCAAATAACTCAACCAGGGTTGCGTGTTCAGTCAACTTCCAAAAATGCCACGAAGAAGTCAATTTTAGTAATTGAACATGATGAGGCTATGCGTTCAGCTATTTGCCGATTACTTTACTCAGAAAAATTTAAGGTCATGAGCGCTCAAGATGGTTGCCTCGGCTTTTTGTTAGCTAAAGAATTCCAACCTGACTTGATTCTTTGTGGTATTAAGTTGCCTAAGCTTGATGGATATGGAGTTTTAAATCAATTACGTGAGAATTTGCTGACAGCCGAGACACCTTTTCTTTTTATCTCACCGGATATTGACCAATTCAGCTACCTTCACGCCCTAAAACTAGGAGCTAATGACTGTCTAGCGAAACCAGTAGACAAGCATGAATTACTAGAAGCGATCGCCAATCAACTCTAACTTTTCTTGACTAAGGGAGGATAAATCGGTGAAAGAACTAGTTTTAGTAATTGAAGATGATGAAACACTTCGCTCAAACCTTTTTGAATTCCTTGAGATGGAGGAGTTTAATGTGCTTAGCGCTCAAGATGGTTGCTCCGGCTTACAGTTAGCCCAAGAAATTAAGCCTAATTTGATTATTTGTGACATTAATATGCCCAATTTAAATGGGTTTGAAGTTCTCAAGAAATTACGTGAAGACGTGACTACTGCTAAGATCCCTTTCATTTTTCACACATCTGAGACAGACTCGGATAGTCACCGTAGGGCCATGCAACTAGGAGCTAACGCCTATCTGACAAAACCTGTGACGCTCGAAAAATTTTTGGAGACAGTCACCAATCAATGCCAACTAGCACGAAGTGTGAAGGTAAAAGGGTAGGTACATATTTCTCACAATTATCTCTCAGAATACAGTATTAATCAAACAAGTTTAATCGCCGAGTATCAATTCTAAAAAAGGGCGCATCTTAGCCAGTCCAAAGCTATCTCTTAAAGAGTCAGAACGATGAGCGTCCTGTTAGGCTACCAGATTCTTGCCCAAATCTATGAAAGTGCCAATTCCCTAGTCTACCGGGGGATTCGAGAGGAGGATAATAAAGCAGTTATCCTCAAATTTATGAAGGAAGACTACCCCACGCCGGAAGAAATCCTCAGGTATAAACAGGAATATCAAATCACCCGCAACCTTAATAGTGAAGGAGTTATCAGGGCTTATAGCTTAGAAAAGTATCAAAATACTCTGGTAATAATCTTTGAGGATTTTGGTGGCGAATCCTTAAAGATTTTGAGGAATAACAAAGCGTTCGCGCTCAGAGAATTTCTCTTCCTTGCTATAAAGACTGCTGAAATTTTAGGAGAAGTCCACGGCAGCCATATTATCCATAAGGATATCAACCCATCTAATATTGTTTTCAATCCATATACAAACCAGCTTAAACTTATTGACTTTGGCATTTCCACCATTTTATCCCGCGAAAACCCCACAATCAAAAATCCGAATATTTTAGAGGGAACTTTAGGCTATATCTCGCCGGAACAAACGGGTAGAATGAACCGTTCGTTGGATTACAGGACTGATTTTTACTCTCTCGGAGCCACCTTTTATGAATTACTTACCAATCAATTGCCTTTTGATGCTACCGATGCAATGGAGTTAGTCCATTGTCATATCGCTAAACAACCCGTACCCCCTCACGAACTAAATCCAGACATTCCCAAAGCTGTTTCAGGGATTGTCATGAAGTTGTTAGCGAAAACGGCTGAGGAGCGATACCAAAGTGCTTGGGGAATTAAAGCAGATTTAGAAAAATGTCTTTTTCAGTTACAGAATAACAAGCGAATTGCCAAATTTCCTCTTGCTCTTAATGATATTTCTGAGAAGTTCCAAATTCCACAAAAACTGTATGGACGTGAGGCAGAAGTCGAAACTCTTCTAGCGGCATTTGATCGCGTAGCGTGCGCGGAGCGCAAACGCGTCAGTGGAGAGGGGGTAGAGGAAGGTGGGGAAGCTGGGAAAGCTGGGAAAGCTGGGGGAGAAAAGGAGACAATTTCCCAATCCAAGAAAGACGCTTCTTATGGCGGAGGAAACCTCCTCAAATCCGCGTCCCAAAATCCCCAATCCAAAATCGAAATGATGCTGGTATCGGGTTATTCTGGCATCGGTAAGTCAGCACTGGTGCAGGAAATTTACAAACCCATTACTAATTGTAAAGGGTATTTTATCTCAGGTAAATTTGACCAGTTTCAGCGCAATATACCCTACTCAGCTCTTGTCAGCGCCTTCTCGAATTTAGTCCGGCAACTTTTAACTGAAACTGAAGCATCTCTTGCCCAATGGCGAGAAAAACTTTTAGCTGCTTTTGGTGCCAATAGTCAAGTGATTATTGATGTGATTCCTGAAGTTGAACTGATTGTAGGGAAGCAACCAGAGGTGCCAGACTTAGCAGCAGCTGAGGCTCAAAACCGCTTTAATCTTGTCTTTCAAAACTTCATCAAGGTGTTTACCCAACCCGAACATCCCTTAGTGATGTTTATCGATGATTTGCAGTGGGCAGATGTCGCTTCGCTGAAACTGATTAAGTTACTGATGAGTGCGCCCGATAGCCAATTTTTGTTTTTCATTGGTGCCTACCGTGACAACGAAGTGAACCCAGCTCATCCGTTGATGTTAACTGTTAATGAGATCAGAGAAGCTGGGGTAGCAGTCGAGAGTATTTCCCTTCCACCTCTGGGATTGCCCAACGTCAATCAGTTAATTTCCGACACCCTCAACTGCCCTTCAGACAAGACAATTTCCCTAGCTGAATTGGTGCTGTCAAAAACGGGTGGTAATCCTTTCTTCCTTCAAGAGTTTTTGAAATCACTTTATACCGAAAAGCTAATAAAGTTTGACTTTATCTCCCTTAGTAAGGGGGAAAGTCAAGGGAAGTGGCAGTGGGATTTAAAGCAGATTAAAGCGCAAGGCATTACCGATAATGTTGTGGAGCTAATGGCTGGTAAGATTCAAAAGTTGAGTGCTTCTACACAACGGGTATTACAGTTAGCTGCTGCAATCGGTAATCAGTTCGACCTCGAAACGCTGGCAATTGTTTATGAAAAGCCTAAAAGAGAAACAGCAGCTGACTTGCAAGAAGCGATCGCAATTAATCTAATCTTACCTCTTAGCGATGCCTACAAGTCAATTGAGGTCGATATCATTGGTTCTTCGTCATTAGAAATAAACCAACAACCAACAACGATTGAATACAAGTTTGCCCATGACAGGATACAGCAAGCCGCGTATTCCCTAATTCCTCCAGAAGACAAGCAAGCCCTTCACTGGAAAGTCGGACAACTTCTGTTGCAAAATACTCCGCAACAGGTGCGAGAACAGAAGATTTTTGATATCGTCAATCAGCTAAAGTTTGGCATTGAATTAATCGCTATTGAGTCAGAACGAGATCAGCTAGCTCAATTAAATCTTATTGCTGGCAAAAAAGCTAAGGCATCAGCCGCTTATGAATCAGCCTGGAATTACTTAAAACTTGGCATTAATTGCCTCAGCGCAGATAGCTGGCAAAGCCACTATGACCTTACCCTAACACTGTATGTGGAAGCAGTAGAGGCAGCTATCTTGAGTGGCAATTTTGAGGAAATGGAGAGATTGACTTTTGTTGTGCTGCAACAAGCCAAAACGCTGTTGGACAAAGTGAAGGTCTATGAAATCCAAATCCAAGGCTATACGGCGCATAACAAACCATTGAAAGCCGTTAAAACTGCATTATCAGTATTGACAATGTTGGGAATTCGCTTTCCCAAAAAGCCAAATAAATTAGATATTATCTTTGGTCTCATGAGGACAAAGATAACCGTCGCAGGGAAACGAATTGAGGACTTAATCGACCTGCCACAAATGACGGACCCTTACAAGCTAGCCGCCATGCGTATCCTATCAACTGTATTTTCTGCTGCCTATTTCGCAGCGCCCGAACTATTTCCGCTGCTTGTGTTTAAGCAGATCAATTTATCAGTCAAGCATGGAAATACTGCTGTGTCCTCTTATGCTTATGCTACCTACGGGCTAATTCTTTCTGGGGAAGTTGTAGGAGACGTTAAATCCGGCTATCAATTTGGTCAACTTGCTCTTCGTTTACTCGATAAGTTCAATGCTAAAGAACTTAAAGCTAGGACACTGTTTATCGTTAATTACTTTATCAGGCATTGGCAGGAGCACCTTAGGAATAGCTTAACCCCTTTGCTAGATGCTTACTTGATTGGACTGGAAACCGGAGATTTAGAATATGCGACTTTTTCAGCCGGCGCCTACTGCTACTATTCCCTCGTAATGGGCAAGGAATTGACACGGCTGGAACGCGAGATGGCAATGTACAGCAACGTTTTCAGGCAACTCAATCAAGAAACATTCTTTTATTACAATCAACTCCAACGGCAGGTCGTATTGAACTTAATGGATCGATCTGAAGATAAGTGCCGTTTAATCGGGGAAAGCTATGATGAAATAAAAATGCTGCCCATTCATTTGGAAGCGAACACTACAACTATTTGTCACTCTCTTTATTTTTTCAAATTATACCTTGGCTATCTTTTTCAAGACTATCAGCAAGCTCTTGAAAATGCCGTGTTAGTTGAAAAACATATAGAAAGTGCTGTAGGATCTGTTCCTCTTTCTCATTTTTACAATTCTCTTACTCATCTTGCTATATATCTTGATGTTTCTAAATCCGAGCAAAAGCGAATCCTTAAAAAGGTTGAACTAAATCAGAAAAAGATCAAGAGATGGGCGAGTTCTGCTCCGATGACTCACCTCCATAAATTTTATTTGGTGGAGGCAGAGCGA
>JBFLZA010000032.1:0-25139 GCA_040756535.1 Cyanobacteriota bacterium | reverse complement strand
CGTCTTCTTCAGGCATCCCGATGTCACTGACTAAGACATCCGGTTGAAACTGTTGCAAGGCTTCTAAACAGTCTTTGACCGAAGCGACAGCCATTGTACTAGCGCCATACTGGTTCAACATGAACGCCAGAAAGTCGCGGGTGTCAGCCTCATCATCAACAACAAGTATCCGCAAGTCCCTAAGCGGCCCCGATAAAGCGTTTCCGGCTTCCCTGTTTCCCTGCTCCTGTAGAATACTGTTTCCTTGAAGGAGCGGTAACGTTACTGTAAAGGTTGCTCCTTGTCCTACTCCCGGACTTTGTGCACAGACTGTTCCACCATGCAGTTCCACTAAATGGCGCACAATTGCCAAACCCAGTCCCAGTCCGCCATGCGACCTTGTAATGGAGCCATCAGCTTGGCGGAAGTATTCAAATATATAGGGAAGAAAATCAGCACTAATCCCTTGACCTGTATCGCTGACTTGGATGCGAACTTGGTTGCCATCCCCCTCAAGCCGGAGAGTCACACGACCCCCAGTAGGCGTAAACTTGACAGCATTGGAAAGCAAATTCCATACCACTTGTTGCAAACGGCCCGAATCACCCGCAACAGCACCGACAGTGGAATCAATCAAGGATTCAATCTGAATCGATTTGGCTTGAGCGGCTAGACGCACGGTATCCAGTGCCGCTTCCACAACGAATGCTAGATTGACTGGACTGACATTCACCTTCAGCTTGCCTCGCAAAATTCGAGAGACATCCAGTAAATCTTCAATGAGTTTAGTCTGAATATGGGCATTGCGCTCGATCACCTCAAGCGCCCGCTTGATGGTGGCTTCGTCAAGCTTTCGAGTTCTCAGCAGTGTTGCCCAACCCGTTATAGAATTAAGCGGCGATCGCAACTCATGAGAGAGGACAGCTAAGAATTCATCCTTAACTCGATTCGCTTCTTGAGAGGCTTGGTAAAGACGTGCATTATCAATTGCCGCCGCTGCCATCTGAGCCAGTTGCACGGCAATTGCTTCATCATCTTCTGTGAATTCACCTTCATACTTATCAGAAAGCTGAATCAAACCCATATTCTTGCCACTACGACTTGTGAGAGGCACCGCCAACCAACCCCGCATCGGTGGGTGCTTTCTTGCCTCCTTACCAAAGTGCTGCCAAGCGGGATGTGCCTCTAGCTGGGCCTGAGTCATCCGCATCGGACGTTGCTGACAACAGACTAATGAATAAATGCCCGAACCATTAAGCTTCGCGTCGTAATTTCGCCAATAAGTATACTTGTCTGACAGGGACACCACTGTCGTTGCCTGTTCCCATTTCCCGTCTACCGTCACGTCAATCACTGCTTGGTGCGCTTCTATGATGTCACGGGCTTTTTCCGCAATCAGTTGCAGCATCTCGTCAAGAGACAGGGTTGAGTTGATCGTGAGGGATGCCTCTGCTAACTTTTGTAACTGTCTCCGGTGTTGCTGCTCACGGGCAAACGCTCTGGCGCGTTCTTCCTCTGCTTGCTTACGGGGGGTGATGTCCAGAGTCACGCCCACCATGCGGAGAGGTTGCCCATCCGGTGCATAAAGGCAACGCCCTCGTGCTATTAACCAGTGAATACTGCCATCTGGCCAGATATTGCGGTACTCGGCATCGTAATTAGCGTGTTCTGCTATAGCATATTCGACTGCCGCTCGCACGCGATCGCGATCGTCGGGGTGAATGGCGTCAAAGAGGGCATTGTAAGACAAATCCGCTTCGGGGGGTAACCCAAAATTCGCCTTGCAGATGTCAGAGCTAGAGAGTGTGTCCGTTGTGAGATCTAACTCCCAAGACCCCAACTTAGCCGTCTTTAGAGCCAACTTCAACCGTTGTTCGCTTTCTGCAAGGGCTTCCTGTGCCTGCTTACGCTCTAAACGCTCCGATGCTTCCCGCAACGCTCGTTGTATAGCTGGGACAAGGCGATCGAGGCGCTGTTTTAAAACGTAGTCTGTCGCACCGCTTTTTAAAGTTTCAATGGCCAGTTCCTCGCCCAAAGCACCAGAGACAAAGATGAAGGGCACTTCAGGACAGATGCTATGAGCAATTTTTAGTGCAGAAATACCATCAAAAGAAGGCAGTGAATAATCTGCCAAAATCAAATCAAAACAGTCTTTTTCTAGTATTTTTAAAAAGTCAGTGCGCGTTTCAACTCGCACGAACTCGCCGTTAATTTCTCCATCAGTCAAATGAGCCTGGATGAGTTCTGTATCAAGCGGGCTATCTTCGAGCAGGAGGATATGCAGTGGTTTCACTGTTATTTTAAGCTTACTCTTTACTACATACTACGTTGAGTCAGTTTTCAACGCTCTACTTTCAAATTTCAAGCCTCTAGCCCAAAAGTACCCTTGAGGGGTACTGCTCTAAATGGGCTGCGATGTCTAGAGTTGAATTACTTGGTTGGCTCCTGAATCTGAGATTTTTCAGTCCATCAGGAGATGCACTCTAGGTAGGTTTAGCCAAATCAGAAAGTTTTGTTATGACTAACACAGGTAATACCTCGACCGGGAATTCCCCGGCAGAGGAAGGATTTCCCATGGAGCGCGAACTGATCGTAATTGCGAGACGTGAAGCTGAATTGCGGGTAACGAGAGAAGGTATAGCATCTGCCCAAGGAGCGGATGCCACCCCGTTGGAAGAGATCCTTGCAGGCGAAGGGGTTACTATGCAGCCGTTGTTTGGTGTCGGCGAAGAGCGGCTGCGGCACCGAATTTCCTCTGTGGCAGATGCTCCAGGTACAGAGGTGCCAGATTTGTCCGTTTACTACCGGGTGCAAGCACCTGATGAACGGTTAGACGAACTGGCGGCACGTCTGCGCGAGCTGGATGTTGTTGAAGCTGCCTATGTGAAGCCGCCTGCGGAGCTTCCACTGCGGCTCAATGACATGGTGGCTGTAGCAGAAGATGCACCACCAGTGACACCTGATTTTACGACGCGCCAAGGATACCTGGATGCAGCTCCGGGCGGCATTGATGCGCGTTACGCATGGACGGTTAACGGCGGCAGAGGAGCTGGCGTTCGGATTATTGATATTGAGGGGGCTTGGCGTTTCACCCACGAAGATCTTACGCAAAACCAAGGTGGTGTGGTCGGCGGTACTCAATCCACAGATCTTAGATGGCGGAATCACGGTACAGCCGTGATTGGAGAGTTTGGTGGCGATGGCAACCCCTTTGGCATCACGGGAATTTGCCCAGATGCCAATGTACGCGCCATCTCCATTTTTGGCGGACTTGGCTCGGCAGGAGCAATTCGTCAAGCTGCTGATATGCTCGGTTCCGGCGACATTATTCTAATCGAACTTCACCGACCCGGACCCCGCGCTACCGGGGTTGGGCAACAAGGCTTCATCGCTCTAGAGTGGTGGCCTGATGACTTCGACGCGATTCGCTATGCCACCAGTCGGGGTGTCATTGTTATGGAAGCGGCGGGCAATGGTGCAGAGAACCTAGATGACCCGATTTACAATACGCCAGCTCCAGGATTTCCTGCCAATTGGTCTAACCCATTTAACCGCGCCAATCGCGATTCCGGTGCGATTGTCGTGGGAGCGGGTGCTCCACCTCCAGGTACGCACGGACGAGACCACGGCCCTGACAGGTCGCGCCTGGACTTCTCAAATTATGGGTCAGTGGTTGATGCTCAAGGTTGGGGACGTGAGGTGACAACCTGCGGTTACGGGGACTTGCAGGGAGGCTCAAATGAAGACTTCTGGTACACCGACCAATTCAGCGGCACATCCAGCGCCTCACCTATCGTAGTTGGTGCCTTGAGTTGCGTTCAAGGTGTCCTGCGCGATCGCGGAATGACTCCTTTGTCTCCAGCAGCAGCCAGGAATTTGCTCCGAACCACAGGATCGCCCCAGCAAGATGCGCCTGGACGACCCGCTAGCCAACAGATTGGCAACCGTCCCAATGTTCGCCAGATGATTAATCGCGTCATCTTCTCGTCTCTTGCACAGGCGATGTGGATTCATGGTCACAGCATGGAAATTGAGTGGCCAGACAACATCGCCAGAGAATGGAGAGCTGGATTCTACATCGAAGTCGAGGGGAAACCGAATACAAACAACTGGTTCCACTTTGCTATTCCCAGCAAAGTTATTGTCAATGACAGAAGGCTGCTAGTTGGCTCGGTCATGCTTTTGTTTGAAACCCTATCCGCAGATGCGATTGTGCGAGACGTTCACATCTACGACGGTAGCGAAAAGATTGCTGTCCATAACGGGGTGAACCTCACTGGTAATGCTGGATTTGTGCGCTTTGATGTGCCAACTCATCCGCCTATTAAGTGGGGACTTGGTATCTCGATTGGCGTCCATTTCAGAGGTGGATCGGGTTCTCGCGTCATGCGGTTTAAATCTGCTGGCTGCGACTTTGTGTTGTAAGCTTGCCCGTCTTGGTTCACCCAGCGACGAACCATTGTGTTCGTTCAAATGACTCAAATTAATTCTAAATCTTTAACGTGGAGGAATTTTTCTCATGGTAGCTTTAGCAGAAGCAATGTGGACGCACGGACACAGTATGCAAATCGAGATTCCAGGCAATATCGCCAGAACTTGGAAAGCTGGATTCTACATCGAAGTCGAGGGCAAGCCGAATACAGACAACTGGTTCCATTTTGCTATTCCTACAACAGTCATTGTCAATGACAACAGATTGCGAGTCGGCTCAGTGATGCTCTTGTTTGAAACCTTATCAGCAGATGCGATTGTTCGGGACGTTCACATCTACGACGGTAGCGAAAAAATTGCTGTCCATAACGGAGTAAACTTGACTGGGAACGCTGGATTTGTGCGCTTTGATGTGCCAACGCATCCACCTATCAAGTGGGGACTTGGTATCTCCATTGGCGTCCATTTCGGTGGTGGATCGGGTTCTCGCGTTATGCGGTTTAAATCTGCTGGCTGCGACTTTGTCCCCTAATACTTTTGATCTCAGCTAGGTTGGTGACAACTTAGCTTATACCGATTCTCACTTGCATATACTACACGGTAGGGGCACGATAATATCGTGCCCTTACTAATGAGTAGGAAGGATTTACAGTAGGGTGAGTTAGCTGACTTTTTACGGGAAGTCCTCAAACCGAGTAGGGAAGGTGGGGAAGAATTCAATTTATCCTCTTCATCTCCCTCATCTCCCTCAACTATATTGACTACTTGCGGCGACCTCCAGGCGTCCGGCCCCCTTCATCATTACTGCCACCGTGAGGACGAGAGTTACCGGGGTCGCAGCCTTCAGCACCATTGCCAATTCCTTGGTTACAGTTCTGACGCCGACGTGGTGCATCCGCATCAACCGATTGCCCACCTTCCGTTACCGCAACTCCTTTTTCCACATAGGGCGAAGAAATTGCCGTCGCCTCGCCGTTGCTCACCATTGCCTGATAGAGGAATGCCGCAACCTCTGCCCGCGTTGCCACCTTGTTAGGGCTACAAGTTTTGACGTTAGGATAGTTCGCCACAATACCCCGCTCTGTCGCAGCAGCAACTAGGCTGCGAGCCTCAACAGGGATTGCTGCTGCATCGCTGTAATATTGCAAAACTTGTGCGGTGGAGCTACTACTACTTGTATAACCTAACGCTTTCATCAGCGCCGTCATAACTTGCAGGCGAGTCAGGGTTTGATTGGGATTGAATTGGTTGCCAGAAACCGCACTGATGAAGCCCATCTCATAAGCTTCCTGAATGCCATTGTAAGCCCAGTGACTGAGCGAGACATCCTTAAAACTCATCGCATCGCGAACTTTAGCCTTTTTGAAGACCGAGGAAAGCAGTGCAGCTAACTCAGCGCGAGTTACTGGCTTATTGGGATGGAATTTTCCATCGGGAAAGCCGGTCATAATACCTCGCTGCGCCAGTTCCATGATGAAGTCTTTTGCCCAGTAACTTTCGGCTATATCAGTGAAATTCACTAGGGCGCTACGGCGAGCGATTCTTGTCTGCTGCTGTGTTCCGGTGCTATATTCTTCCATCGTTTGGGTGCTACCCGTTTGGCTAGCAGAACCCATGACTGAAGTAGCCTGGGTGCTTTGACTGCTGCTACTTTGGCTAGCAGAACCCGTGACAGATTGTGTTGTTTGAGTGGTGCGATTGATCACCTCTCGGCTGCTTGTGCTTTGGGTAATTGATTGACTAGCAAGAGTCCGGGTTGCAGCTTCATCCAGCTTCACCATGGAACCCGATTTGTCAGTACGATAAACCCAGAGTTGTTTGTCAGACGCAACAACTATCCGCCAACCTGGAACCATAGCTTGAGTGCAACCAGTGCCAGGGATTTCTAAACCCAAACAGCCATTCGACCAAGTTTGTCGCTCCGCCTTCACAATCCGCAACTGTGAAGCTGGAATTCCACTTTGTTTCGTGACATCTTTATAGACAGAATCACGGCAAGATTTTGGTACTGCCTCGCTGTCATCATCATCGTCATCGCGATCATTGTCATCGTCATCCCCTTTGTCGTCCTTGTCGTCATCCTTAGCCATTTGGCTAACAGAAAGTTGCTCTGCTAGCTCAACGCTTTGTGTTTGAGTTGGAGACTTCATGGGTGAAGCGTTAGCTAGAGAAGGAGTAAGTGTTGCCAAGCTAACGGTAAGCTCTGTTAAGGCAATTCCTACCGCTGCCAAAACCATCCCACTTTTTGATGCCAAAAGACTCAATTTCATCAATCTCACGCCAAATGCCAAACTGGCACAATAGACGTTGACAGGATTTCATTGTTCCTGTTTAAAGATAAAGAATTTATTTTGGAAAAAGACTTTTGAGAGTGATTTGTTTACACGTTCTTTAACTCGGTTTTTTATTTTTTCTACGAAGAATAGTAGTAAATAATCCGATGATTATTACTCTCGCTAAAGCATATTCATAAACCTTTATTTTTATGTAGGGAGCAAAGCATGAAATCCTAAATTTTCCGGTTAAGTGTATAAATTTGGCTCAGGATTTGGTTTATGCTTTACCCATAAATTCCGAAATTATCGCTGCCTCTCGTTTCTAGCTAGAAGCTAGAAATGCCTGATGGGAGGCTCTGCCTCCTGTGACCAAATATAGCGATTGCCAAGGCGGTTAGGACAGATATGAATTTAGTAGAGACGTTCCACCGGAACGTCTCTACTCCCTAGCTTAGAAAGAGAGAACCAGATGCAGCAAAAATTAGGGTTTAGCTGTAGACACAGGCGAATTGCTGGATTTTTGTTTTTTGGTCATTATCTCTGATTCTTGAGGTTCGCTGATTTCCAATAATTCCGGTATAGTTACAAACCTGTATCCAAGCTTTTTAAGTTTGGCAATAATCTCTGGGAGAGCTTGCACAGTGGCCGAGTGGTTGCCACCCCCATCGTGCATTAACACGATCGCTCCTGGGTGAGCCTTACGGATAGTGTTGTTGGCCAACTGTTTTGCAGAGAGTGGGCGATAATCCATGGGGTCATTCGACCACATAACAATGGCATACTTCTTCTGCTTGGCGTAGTCAGCAACTCCATTGTCCATTACAGCACCAGGTGGACGAAACAGAGTAGTTCTGACCCCTGTCGTCTTGTAAATCAAGTCTTCTGTGTCATCAAGCTCGCGAGCAGCAGCAGCAGGATTGAGCTTTTGATACCAATGGTGCCAAGTATGGTTGCCAATAGCGTGGCCTTCCTCAGCAACCCGCTTGGCAATCTGCGGATTATCTTTTAGCGCTAGTCCCACCCAAAAAAACGTTGCCTTTATCTTGTTTTTCTTCAGGATATCCAGTATCTCAGAGGTATTACGATGCCAAGGCCCATCATCAAACGTTAGCGCGATAACTTTCTCCTGCCCCGCAGGTTTGAGCTTTTTAACGATTTTTGCCTGAAACTTAGGGGGACTCAAAAAGCTTGTGACACGTTGCTCCCCAGTGCCAATGTTGGCGCTAGTTCCATCAATAAATGAGACTTTGAGTACTTGTTCAGATGGAGCTACGTTATCTCCAGGGATATCTAAGCTCAGCGTTGTCGGCAAGGTTGCGGTTGGTAACTCGTCGGAGTTAATTTCTGGGCTAACCCCATCAACGGATGATTCCGTAGAGAGTTGTTCGGGCACAGTGATGTCGTCTTGTGAAATATCCAGCTTCAAATTGGGTTGCGACAGAATACCCTTTTGAGTGAGGGTTGCAGGAAATAATTCTGTTTTTGCCAGAGTGCGCTGTTCTACTTTCTTGCCTTCAGCAGTTAATGCAGTTTCAGGGCGACTTGGTATGACAGACGAGGCTTGCAGCTTAGAATCCTTCACTCCCATCCTCTGAGGAGACGGCTGGGGGCTATGCCAATTTAGACCGATTACAAAACTAAAAGTCGCTGCAACTAACCCGATGAATATTAGTCTCCGCACGAGCCAGGGGTCAAGCTTTGCCACTTTATCTCTCCTTACACCAAACCTTTAATGATTATGAATTGACTTCACCCCAATTAGATCGGCAAGCTTCTGGGTTAGTGCAATAAGGTGATAGGAGAGACAGCGATCGCATCATTGAGTTTTTCCTTGTGAGTATGATTGAGTTTTTTTGACCGACTAGTCAGTTATACGCCATCCTTCAGGTAGCGAGAAGTCAGAATTTGCCCGTGTTGCGATCGCTCAAACCCAAACAGACAGACCTCAATGGCTCATAACAGGCTTTCGTGTAGATACAGCCTGTTCGATAATATCGCCAGCGCGACTGACTCCACCCGTGTGGCGAATTGCTTCTTGTAACCTGAGTGCGTTCTCCTTGTACGATTCTTCTGTCAGAACTTGTTGGATAGCTTTTCGTAACCTGGGGGCACTCAAGCGAGACAGTGGCACAAATTCCCCAGTACCAGTCCATGCAATACGCGCTGCTACTCCTGGCTGGTCATCAGTAATAGGAATAGCAACCAAAGGTACAGCATTACTCAGAGATTCCAAGGTCGTATTCAGTCCCGCATGGGTAATGGTAAGGGTGGCTCTTTTAAGCAATTCCAGTTGCGGTGCATACTTAACAACCAAAGGTTCTCCAGGTAAGTTCGGCAGCGCTTCTGGTTCAAGTCCGCCACCCAGAGAAATCACCAGTTGAGCATCTAAACCCACACAAGCAGAAGCAATGGTGCGGAAAACAAACTCTTTGCGATTTTGCAGAGTTCCCATAGAAGCGTAAATTAACGGTGCTCCCGTCAACTTTTCAAAAGGGAAATCAACAACTTGCCGTCCCGTGGAGTCATGGAATGGCCCTGTGAAATAGAACCAAGGAGGCAATTCACGGCGAGGGAATTCAAAGAGAGCAGGGTGTTGGCTGACAATTGCTAGCTTAGAGAAGATATCGTTCTCACTAGAGTAAGCTGGTAAATTCCACTTTCTGCGATACTCGAATAACACCTTCCAGATTGGTTGCGCCATCAAATTGATCAACTTGTATGTTGCCCGGTTGCCCAGACGTACCCACCACGCTGGATTATAGTTCCAAGTCGTGAAAATAGGGGGAACGCATTCTTCCTGATAAAAAGCCAACATACTGCACACGGTAACGAATGGAAGGTTGAGGAATTCGGCAATAGTCCCACCCTCAAGAGCAGACATATCTACCAGTAATGCTTCTACGCCAGCTTCCTTAATGGCTGCTGGAGTATGTCGCAGGCTGACAGCCACCCTCTCCTTTGACAAATTGATCGTATGGCGCAACGCTGCCAATCCCCTAAGTCTCTTCTGCTTTTCCATTAATTCGGCATACTTGTGTGGAGAAAACATCGCCTCTCCTATCACCCGAAAGTCAAAACCCGCTTCCAGTGCCTTAGATTGCACGTTTGAATCGCTGAAGATGGTGATGCGATGTCCGCGCCGTTGTAGTTCGCGTCCTAGAGGAAACATCGTGTTCAGGTGACCCGTTGCTCCCAGACAGATTATGCCGAAGTGAGTCATACTAACTGCTTCCCATTTGAGCGGCATTAATAAAATAACCAGGGAAGAGGTCGGGAAGTGAAGATAGGAGACAGTTTCAGGGCATGGCACAATTGTGTTGACACTCCCACGGAAGACAGCGTATGGGCTTTCTTGGTGAAGTTATGTAAGCCTTTTGGGTGCTTACTGACCTGTTCATAAAAAAATAAGGGAAGAGAACTATTGTCTCTTCCCCTTTGCTGATTATTTTTCTCTTCGTCTGCTTTTTGATTGTCTTTGAGCTTCTTACGCAGCATCTGAGTTTGCTTCTTTAGCTGCCTTGCTCTTGCAGATCCACCTTTGCCTTTATCGTTTCTTCCTTGGCGACGGGGAGATTCCCAGCGCTTCAGTCGTTGTGTCATGAGCGTTGCCTCTCGAAAACAGTGGGCGGGGAGAGACTCGAACTCTCACGACCAAAGGCCGCCACATTTTGAGTGTGGTGCGTCTACCAATTTCGCCACCCGCCCTTGGGGGCAACCTTTTCATTATACCCTACTTTTGGGTTTTGCAACAACAATTGATAATCTTGAGAACTTGCCCACCGATCAATTTCTCTTGCTCGCAGCACTGGAACGGGGTGAGTTAACTGAGCGGTTTGTGCTGATTTAAGCATTTCACCAAGTTCAGTGTTGCTGATGGCGTCATAAGCTCTGGCTTGAGCAATGAAAGCATCGAGGTTCAATTGTGGGGCCAGAGTTGGAGAACCCCCAGCGAGTTTCATGAGTACGGACATGACGACTTGGGGGTTTTGAGTGGCGAGAAGTGCGGCGCGATCGCACGTAAATTCCGCACAGCGCACCCACTCCAATAGCTGTGCCTGTAGGCTTTGAGCAATAACCGAACCCCAGGTCGGAATTAAGTTAGCCGCTAAGATGAGGATATTGATCGGCGTCAAATATACACTGTGTTCGCACTTGAGATGTCCCAATTCATGAGCGATGACGGCTTGAATTTCTTCCGGCGTCAGCATATCAATTAAGGACGTGTGCAGGACAATGAACGGTTGCTTACCCCGCATGGCAAAGGTATAGGCATTGGGGGCCGGATGCTGATGCACGTACAACTGCGGCGGATCTAAATCCAGCGTCTTGCAGGCGTCCAAGAGGAGGTTATGAAGGTGTGGCAGTTGATTTTCACCCACCAAGACGCTAGCCGCAATATTATTCAGGTAAAAAAATTGTTCCGCCAAAGGCCCTAGTAAATTTCGCACCATCAAGTCTAGCCCTGGCACCTGCTTGAGGGCTTGAGTCGCTTCTAAATCTAGGGGGTGACGAAACTGGTCTGCCTTGAGGCCAACTAGCAGTGTTTTTGAAAATCCCATTTGGACAACTTTAAATTTTGTATTTGTATTGAGTGGTGCTTTTATCCAGCGATTTGCTGAGTTCAGCATGGTGTAGTGACTATTCTTAATGATGTCACGTTTGGGATAGAATTGCCGCCCAAGTCTAGCTGGAAAATGGGCTGAAGGTTAGAAGGTTGTTAGCGCAGCGGGGCGTAGCCTAGGCTAAAGGTTAAAGGTTGAAAGGTTGGAAGGTTGAAGGTTAAGGATTTTCATAGCGCGAGTGGTAAGCACAGTTCATGGTGTCTAGCTGGAAAGTAGGAAATGGGGAAGTAAATTCTGAAGAGGTACCCCTTGTGGCATTGATGCCAACTTAACCTTAGATCACTGCTTAAGTCCTAATCATTGATTTCAGCGAGAAAATGCCAAAGCTGTGGCTACGAACATTGAAACTATCGCTACTAACGTTGAAGCTATTATAACTAATGCTCAAAGTTTCATTACTAACCATTAAGCTTTTATCGCATCCGCCTTCATCGTCCTAAAGTATGGAATTAGGGTCGCGAAAATTTCGGGGATGCTCTCGATGGTGACCTACTTTCCTTGGAGTTTTTGATTAGACACCATGAGCAGTATCGCACAACAAAGGACTGGCAATTCTTATCCCTTCTGCCGTCTGCCGTCTGCCTTCTGCCTCATTTTCAAGTTAGGGTTAATCAGAGTGTTAGAAGTGGGGGGAGCGATCGCTCTAACCGGATGCTTGACTGTCGCCTTCTCAGGAAATCCCGCTGTAGCCCAGATTACACCGGATGCGACGTTAGGAACGGAATCTTCTGTCCTTACACCTAACGTTAATATTAGAGGACTTCCAGGCGATCGCATCGATGGCGGAGCCGTTCGAGGGGCTAATCTGTTCCACAGCTTCCAAGAATTCAATGTTGGGGATGCACAGCGAGTCTATTTCGCCAATCCAACCGGAATTGAGAATATTCTCAGTCGAATAACGGGCAATAACCTCTCGAATATTCTAGGAATATTGGGGGTAGATGGAGGAGCAAATTTATTTTTGCTCAATCCCAATGGCATTATTTTTGGTGCAGGTGCAAAACTCGATATTTCAGGTTCGTTTTTTGCCAGTACTGCCAATAGTGTTATTTTTAATGATGGCTATCAGTTTAGTGCCAAAAATCCCGAAACACCCCCATTGCTGACGGTAAATGTTCCCCTTGGCGTGCAGTATGGAACCAATCAACCACAAACTACTATTACTAATAGTGGAAATTTAGCCGTAGGACAAAATTTAACCTTAGATGCTGGTCATCTTGACTTACAAGGTCAAATCCAAGCCGGAAATAATTTAACCTTACAAGCACAAGATACAGTTAAAATTAGGGATAGTGTAACTCATCCTTTTGTTGCGGCGGCTGGGGGACAATTACTGGTTCAGGGAAGCCAAATTGTTGATATTTTTGCTTTGAATCATCCTAATAGTGGGTTGTATTCCGGTGGGGATATGGTGTTAAGGTCGCCTGATGCTGTGATGGGTGATGCTCATTATTGGAGTGGTGGGAATTTTAGGATTGAACAGTTGGATGGAAGTTTAGGGAATTTAGAGAGCCCGAATGACCCAATTATTCGTGCTAGTGGGGATGTTAATTTTGCTAGCTATACAGGAGCTTCACTCCATATTTTGGCAGGGGGTAGTGTAAATATTCCAGGTACTATCACAATTGATACTACAGACACAATAGGAGATACGATTAACCCGACAACAACACCCGACCTGGCTAATGTCACTTTGTCAGATAATACTACGCCTTTAACAATTGATGGTAGTGCCCAACCGACTTTAGATATAAGGGCAGGAATGAATACAGCTTTGATCGGTGTTCCTGAAATTACGGATGATCAGCCACCCTTTGGTGTTTTCGTGCCCAGACCGAATACAAATCTGCCAGCAACGAGTGCAAATATTACGATAGGCAATATAGATGTAACTGCTCCTAATGGTCTTGTTCTTTTAACTAATCAGTACCAGCCTAACTTAGCTCTACCGGGTGGAAACATTCAGTTAGGAATCATCAATGCAAGAAGTAACACGGGGAATGGTGGCTCAGTATTTATTGACTCACGAAATGGTATTACAATTGGGCCAGGTTTCATTAGTACTCGTTCTTTCGCTGGCAAATCTGGAGATATTGCAATCATTGCCCAGAATGCTGTCTATCTAGGTGGTAATAATGCTTACATTACCAGCGCTACAGTCCAAGGAGGGGTAAGTAATGCAGGTAATATTACTATTAATGCTGGGTCGCTTTTCGTAGATGGTGGATCTTTTATCAATGCTAATACTTTTGGTACAGGAGATGCGGGGAACATCGATATTAATGTTCGTGATCTAGTATCGCTGCGTCAAACCAATTACGGAGGCAACCTTACTGTAATTGAGAGTAAAGTAGCCTCTGGGGCAGTGGGTAATGGGGGCAACATTAATATACGAGCTGGGTCGCTTTTGATCGAGGGGGCGGCGGGACTGCAAACCCATACTCAGCCTAATGGGCGGGGAAATGCTGGAAACGTTTTTGTGCAGGTTGATGATTCCGTATCTTTCATCGATGGTGGTCTTATTTACAGCGCTGTAGAACCAGGAGGTCAAGGAAGTGCTGGAACTATTGAGATTTTTGCCCCTAACGCTGTAACTATATCTGGAGTTAATCCAGAGTCTGGCTTTTCTAGTGGATTGTTTACTAATACTGGAGTACTCACAAGCGGTCAGGCGGGAAGTATTAGTGTCAACACAGGTGTCCTAAGAGTGCAAAATGGTGCCGTTGTGGATGCTTCAACCTCAAATGGTAGTGATGGCGGTAATGTGACAATTAGCGCTAATCGCTTAGAACTCACAGGTGGTGGACAACTTCTCTCCGTCACTCGTGATGGTGGCAATGCAGGTAATGTCAACCTCAATATTGCTGATACTGTCACCATTTCTGGCAGTGACCCCAACTTTTTGAGCCGATTAACCCAATTTGGTCGAAATGTAGTTACCAATGAAGATGCTGCTAGTGGAATATATACCGATGCTTCTGTTGGCTCTACAGGAAACAGTGGTAACCTATCCATGAGCACGAGACAGTTAACTGTTAGTGATGGCGGACAAATTCTCACCTCTTCTTTTGGAACAGGGGATGCTGGAGAATTATCCATCGCTGCTACAGATTCTATAAATGTGGTTAACCCCAATAGCCGTATCATTACATCTTCTTTTGGCTCTACAGGAAATGGAGGCAAGCTATCGATTAGTACAAATCAGTTGAATGTCAGCGAGGCGGCAGAAGTTAGCACTAATTCATTTGGCGCAGGGAAAGCTGGAGACTTGTTAATTAACGTTACAGACTTGATGAATGTGAGCAACCAAGGTCTAGTATCAACAGGCTCTTCAGACTCAGGAAACGGTGGCAAGCTATCAATTAGCACCAGACAATTAGATGTCAAAGATGGAGGACAAATCACCACTGCCTCTACTGGCACAGGAATAGCTGGGGACTTATCAATCACAGCTACAGATTC
The DNA here is from genome assembly GCA_040756535.1 of Cyanobacteriota bacterium. Taxonomy (GTDB): domain Bacteria; phylum Cyanobacteriota; class Cyanobacteriia; order Cyanobacteriales; family Coleofasciculaceae; genus JBFLZA01. Next base: position 10,369 of record JBFLZA010000032.1, on the reverse strand, counting down.
GATCAATATTGTCAATGGAAGTTATTTAGGCGCATCCCCTTTGGAGAGAGGAACTGCGGGTAATACTTTGATTGAGACAGCTAAGCTGAGTATTCGCAATGGCTCAGCCATTAGCAGTAGTACCCTTGGTGCAGGTGATGCTGGCGATATAACGATACGCGCTATTGATTCGATTGAAGTAGTCAATAGTAGTAAGCTTTCGGCTGATACCCTGGGTAGTGGCAACGGCGGGAATTTGAATATTGAAACCAATACATTAAGTATCCAAGACTCCGAAGTCTCAACTGGTACCTTGCGCGGAAGTAGTGGTCAAGGGGGAACCTTGAATCTAAGTGCTGATGATACTGTGGAAATCAGTGGAGTGGGTGGCTTAGTGACTGCAACCTTGGGTCAGGGAAAAGGTGGAGACATTCAACTCTGGGCAAACTCTCTCTCTCTGACTAACGGCGGGAGTATCACTAGTCTTAGCGATGGACAAGACAAAGCAGGAAATATCACTGTCAATCTCAGGGGTAACTTGCGCTCAAGTGGTGGCAATATCTCAGCAAGCTCTCTCAGCGCTGGGGGTGGAGATATTAACATTACTGCTGATGATACCCGCCTTCGCGGCAGCAGCCTGATCAGCACCAGTGTCTTTGATAGCACGGGCGGTGGGGGTAATATTACAATTAACTCCACAGTCTTCCTGGCTATAGAAGACAGCGACATTCTAGCCAATGCTCAAGCAGGGCCTGGAGGCAACATTACTATTAACTCTTCGGCGTTTATCGCTGACTTGTTCTCCAGTGGTGCAGCCGTAGCAGTAGGTCGTAATCCGGGAGACTTTACTCAATTTCGGGGCAATGGACGCAATGATATTTCCGTCTCTTTGGCTGCTTCGTCGCGGAATAACAATCGTGTCAATATATCGGCTGACTCTGGTAGTGGTTTAGATGGTACAGTCAGTTATTTTTATATTGACCCGACGCGAAGAGTTGCCCCTTTGCCTAATAATCTAGTCGATGCATCAGAACTCATCGATCGCCGCTGTACTCCTAATAGCAATGCGAAGGAGAGTAGTTTTACCATTACAGGGCGCGGTGGTTTGCCTCCCAGCCCCAATGACCCCTTGACGAATCAGGAAGTTTGGGTGGATTGGATTACCAGCAAAGATAGGGCAGGCAATCATAAAAATAGTGCGGCTACTTCTGCCAATTCCACCCGTTCTCATTCACAGCAACTTGTAGAAGCACAAGGTTGGGTGATAAACGACCAAGGGCAGGTTGTCCTTACAGCACAAGCTCTGAGTGTTACACCCAATCGATCTGAATTAGCATTACCCTCATGTGAGCAAGTTGAGTGACGCATTCGATCTTTTTAAACCTGCTCTTAGCCTCTACTGTGTTCTAAGCTGACCAAAATCAAGACTCAGATAACCAGCTTTGGACGCGCTTTAAACTTTCCCAATCGGGTTTTCGATTCAGTCCATCTTCAATACTTTCAAACAAATCCTGGCGGGCTTGTGAGTCGAGTGCCATTAACTGCTTAGCTGAGTCTATATGTTTTCGGACGCCCGTTTGACCAGTTTCTAACATCGCTACAGCTAGATTAACCTTGGCTTGGGGGGCGTTCTGATCCAACTTCACGCTTTTGAGAGCGGCTTTGTAAGCGGATTCGGATTTGTTGCCCAGTAAATACAGCCATGCTAGACAACTCCAAGCAGCAGCATTTTTCGGGGCGCGATCGCAAATTTCTTTGAAAACAGGAATCAGTGTATCTGGGCCTTCACCTGCGTTGTAACGTTCCAAACCTGTCTCAAAAAGTGTGGTAGCGGGCTCGGTCATAAATCAAAATCAAAATAGTAATCGTTATGGGTTATTTGATGTCCGGTTTTAGCTATTGCATAAAGATACCAGACCCCGTGCAACGTTTGGGTCTGGTGTACCATAGCTTGACTATGTTAATAAAATTGACACGGTTTGCCAATACCGGAGTTTTAATGGTGCAAGTCGCTTAAACGTTAAAAGACTTGCCGCATCCACAGCTTTGACTGGCATTGGGGTTAGTGAATTGGAAGCCACCACCAATTAACGCATCACTGTAATCGAGAACTAGACCGTAGAGATATAACAAGCTCTTAGGGTCGCAGACAATTTTGAACCCCTCATAGTCAAAGACTTGATCGCTTTCCTGAACCTTGCTGGATTCTTCAAAATCCATCAGGTACGACATTCCAGAGCAGCCTCCCTGGCGGACACCCACTCGTAAGTAGAGGTCTTGTCCTACCTTCTCCCGCAGGGCTAAAACATGCTTAAGGGCTGATTGTGTAAGTTGAATCCCTCTTTGTTGAGATTGAGTGGCTTGTGTCATAAGTGTTTTGCGACTCCTAATTGTTCTTTTTATGCATTTTTTCTTCCTACCAGCCTACAGTAGCAAGTTTGTTGAGATTAGCGGCAAATTGTGAACGAGCTGAATATAGCTTTTTATCTACCTATTTTAACGAATTCCGCTGGCATTCATGGGTAGCGGTATCAACATGCTCTATGGTTTATAGCAATAACGCACGATCCGCGACCCAATAGAGAAAAACAACAGGTCGGAAATTATTGCGGTTTAATAGGAGTATCCTAAATTGTCTGCTGGCTTTTGCCTCGCTGATGTTGTTTGCACTCTAAGCCATCACTACATTATGTCTGCTTTGAATCCCACGACTTGCCGTCGGCTCAAAAATTTACAACAGATTCCAAGTGTGTGGGAAGGCGATCGCCGTTCGGTATCGACTTTTTCAGACAGTCTGGAGTCAGAGGCTGAGGGTAGCAGCGAATGTATTCTTTGGGTGGATGGCTCGGAAGGAATTGTTCGGGCGATGGATTTGGTATCCCCAGAAATGGGACCCGAAGCGGTAGTTCGCACCTTACTGCGAGCGATGGAGCATCCCCAAAGTCCTGCACGTCCGGCTAAACCTTCAAAGATTGTAGTTCGCGATCGGGAAATTCAGTTTTATTTGCGAGGTGTCCTTCAAGAGCTAGATATTACAATCGAGTACGCTCCGGATTTACCTTTGATTGATGAGGTGTTTCGGGGATTTGAGGAAGTGGCCAGTAATCGCCGTCCCGAAATCCCACCTCAGTATGCTGAAACTTTGCGCTCCAAAGCGGAGGATATCTGGAAGGATGCTCCTTGGGAACTGCTAGCTGATCACAACGTTCTCTCCATTGAATTAAATCGATGGGATGTAGGCACGCTTTATGCTTCTGTGATGGGAATGCTGGGCATGGAGTATGGAATACTGCTGTATCGCTCGTTGGATTCTCTGCAACGATTTCGGGCAGCCGTTTTGGCAGAAGATTCCTTTGAGGCGATGGAAAAAGCTTTTTTATCACAAGATTGCTTATTTGTCACCTTTGGTCGCGCAGAGGATGACTCGGAGGAAGACGAGGAAGACGAGGATATTGATTTAGCCGAATTGCCTTTGTCAGAGATTATGCCTCACTTTGGGGCTGTGCATCCGTTGGAAGGAATGCGACCGTTTCTCTATGACGAAGAAGCGATCGCACTTTACATTGCCCTTGAAGCCCTGCATCGGTTTTTCCGGGCGTCCTCTCGACACTTAACAGACGATCAATTCCCAGAGATCTCTAAGCGTTATCGTATCCCTGTACCCTGGGAAACCGATGAAAAACCGACGGCTTCGGTTAAAGTTTCCACACATCCGGATGTGGCTGCTGAATTATTAGAAATGTCGGGGTCAGTTGAAGATGAGGACTTTGATGAAACAGACTTTGATACGGCTGAGATGGCAGTTCCTTTGCGGGATGATTTAGTGCCAAAAGATGCTTTCTTGAGCTTGGGAATGATTCCTTGGGAAAGCGTTGAACTATTGCGTACTGGCGTCGATTGCTACCAGTCCAAAAATGTTCAGGAAGCCGGTGAAGGGATACCTGTCATTTTGATTCAAACCACTCGTCCCAAGGCAAAAGCACTGATTGAACAAATCCAAACAGCAGGTGGATTGAAAGGAATTTGCTTTAATCCGGGAGAAGACCCTTTTGAAGGGGAACGCTACGATTTGGGGATTCTGCAAACGGAGAACAGCAATTTGTATCTGTTTGGCGAGTTTCCAGAAGCCGATCCCACCCATGCAACCGCCCGTAAGAAGTGGGAGCAGCGCTGTAAAAAAATCAAGGGTTATTGTGCCTTAATTGTTGCCAAAGGTCTGACGGGAGCAACTCGTGGCAATCCTCAGCCTCGCGATATGATGGCATTTTTTGAGGCGAAAGCTCTATCGGCGACAGAGTTGGGATTGGGAATGCTGCAATTGATGCCGCAGTTTGAATAGGGTTTGAAGGTTTGAAGCTTGTACTGCAAAGCAGAAGCCGCAGGCTAGGTTTGAAGCTTGAACTCAGTGAAATCCTCCCCGCACAGCGCTGCGGGAAATTCTGCATTACTGCAAGAGTTTCCTGCTGCCTCTGGTGATATCAAATCCGTTTAGATCGTCATCATAAAAATGATGGAGCATCGGGAGGGTTCCCCTGTCCTAACGATGAGCCTTCAGACGGAAGCGGTAGGAGTTGTAGTGTCTACGTGTATCAGCGCAGAAGATTAGTATCTTTTATTACAAATATATCGGGCTGAGTAGTGCCCAATTTAATCTAGGGAGTCTGTCATGCTAGCATTTCACTGCTCAGAAATTGCTGTGTGCAAAATCACACTGCTCGATTGCAGTGAGCTTTATACTGCTCATCAAAATCTCAATTGTAAAAACAATATTAAGGCGCTTCATGGGTGACATTACTGGAAATCCTGCTCCCCAGGAGTGGGAAACGATAGCTAAGATTTCGGCAGAATCGATAACACAACAATGGGCTAAAAAGTACGTCCGGAAACTCATCGATTCAGAAGATACCTGGGAAGCAACCTCAAAAGGAGTGCGATCGCTCACGGCACAGCGACTACTCCAGTCACTTCGTGCTACCAGCGTCCAAGGTTGGACAAAAACTGAATCATTGATTGCCAAAGAAGTCCAGCGACATGGCATCAACTATAAGCTGATTGACCCCTGGGAAATTGCCCGAGATTCCTACTATATTTACGAAAAAGCCTTATCAGCTTATGCCGAACAACTTCCCCCACGACGCCTGTGCATTTTTATTGCTTCTGATGTCGGTTTGATGCGGCAGAAGTACACAGCCATCGATCCCAGAGTGATTGGCTTTGTGAGTATGCAATTTCACTACAGTGGACAGTTGCTGCTAGAGTCACTTCCTAAGACAGAGCAGGCGATTGTAGGTACTTACTTCAAGGTGATTGACGATCACCTCTACATGCCGTTGCATCGCTTATGTGATGCTGCTGCTCAGTATGATTACCACTCTCCCGTCTTGGAGAGCATACGGCAACTGTTACCCGTTAGCAGTGAAATTGCTAAAAAAATCGTCACCCGTATAGCTGAACTGTACCCTAATTACCGTTGCCACAGTGGTTCTTTGAACGAACCGACGGTGATGATTTCCAGTATCCGGGATGTGGAGATGTTCCAGGTTTACCTGTGGGTGTGTGTCTTAGAGCGTAGCATTGCCGCTATCCAACAAGAGTTGTTCCCTTTGTGTGTAATGCTTTACCCACCGTTAAAAGTGCGCTGGGAACTGGTGCGGCAAATGCTTCATTTAATGGGTATGGAACTAAAAGCACGTCTGGAACCCAAACAGCGATCGCTATTTATGCCCTACTTCCAAGCCTTGTGGGACTTGTTTTCTCCGGAAGTATTCCCAGAAACCTTAGAAGATGAGAACTTTGATCACTTAGCTTAAAAAGTACAGAGGTTAGGGCAATTAGCTGCATCCAGACCCGTAATTCTATTAAAATCTGTAAAGAAACTGAAAGGGAAGGGCTGAATGCGCGTTGCAATTGTTGGGGCGGGACTAGCCGGAATGGCGACCGCAGTTGATTTAGTCGATGCCGGACATGAAGTCGAAATTTTTGAATCCCGTCCCTTTGTCGGCGGAAAAGTTGGGAGTTGGGTAGATGCAGATGGCAACCATATCGAAATGGGGTTGCACGTCTTTTTTGGCTGCTACTACCAGCTATTTGACTTGATGAGGAAGGTGGGAGCAAGTAATAACTTGCGTCTCAAGGAGCATACTCACATCTTTGTCAATAAAGAGGGTCGCACGGGTGAATTGGATTTTCGCTTCATCACGGGTGCACCTTTCAATGGACTGAAAGCATTTTTCACGACTTCTCAACTGTCGTTACAGGATAAGCTACAAAATGCGATCGCGCTCGGTATCAGTCCCATTGTGCGGGGGTTGGTAGACTTCGACGGCGCGATGAAAACGATTCGCGATTTAGATAAAATCAGCTTCGCTGACTGGTTCCGTCAACATGGGGGCAATGACGGCAGCTTAAAGCGGATGTGGAATCCCATCGCTTATGCTTTAGGTTTCATCGATACTGAAAATATTTCTGCCCGTTGTATGTTGACAATTTTTCAGTTTTTTGCAGCAAAAACTGAGGCGTCAGTGCTGCGAATGCTTGAAGGTTCGCCCTATGAATACTTACATAAACCGATTATCAATTACCTGGAAGCGCGGGGAGCGAAAATTTACACCAGAAGGCGGGTGAGGGAAGTTCTTTTTACTGAGGCGGATGGGCAAACCAAAGTTACTGGACTAGTCATCGCCCAAGGTGAAACTGAAGAAACCATCATTGCCGATGCCTATGTCTGTGCTGCCGATGTCCCCGGTGTACAACGCCTATTACCGGAAGCGTGGCGCAAATGGTCAGAGTTTGACAATATCTACAAGCTAGATACAGTACCCGTTGCCACCGTACAGCTAAGGTTTGATGGTTGGGTGACGGAGTTACATGACGCCGAGAAGCGCAAGCAAGTAGCCCAAGCAGCAGGAATCGATAATTTGCTGTATACTCCCGATGCTGACTTCTCCTGCTTTGCGGACTTAGCTTTAACCAGTCCCGGTGACTACTACCGCGAGGGACAAGGTTCATTGATGCAATTGGTTTTGACTCCGGGTGACCCCTTTATCCGGCAAAATAATGAAGCCATAGCACAACACGTCCTCAAGCAAGTCCACGAACTCTTCCCCTCCTCGCGAGAACTGAATATGACTTGGTACAGTGTGGTCAAGTTGGCTCAGTCTCTCTACCGGGAAGCGCCCGGTATGGACCCCTACCGTCCTCCCCAAAAGACACCCGTCAGCAACTTCTTCCTTGCCGGTAGCTACACCCAGCAAGATTACATCGATAGCATGGAAGGAGCCACTCTTTCAGGGCGTCAAGCGGCTAAGGCAATTTTAGAAAATGCTCAAAATTTAGCGGAGCAAACCTCTGTAACCCCAATGGCAACAGCTTGAGTGGCTAGAGTTTTTCACCTCAAGCAGAGTAGTTGGTTAGTAAGGAGAGTGGGTTGAACGTTTCAACCTTCAACCTTCAACCTTCAACCTTGTACAGACGTTCCGGCGGTTTGCGTACTCCGTTGGAGAAGCTGCAGCGTCGCATGGTGTTCTCGCAGCAAACGTCTCTACCAACCCTCAACCTTCAACCTTCCATCCTTCCAACCTTCAACCCCTCCCCATTCCCATGTCCAATTGGCTAGAACACAGCGTACAGGTCGAAGTAGAGATTCCCATTGAATTGGCGTGGAGCCTCTGGTCAGACTTAGAACAAATGCCCCGATGGATGAAATGGATTGACTCCGTTCATGTCCTAGAAGACAATCCTGAGTTATCCCGTTGGAAACTGGCAACGGGTGGCTTAGAATTCAGCTGGCTTTCCCGCATTCTCAAGTTAGTGCCAAATCAGATTATTCAGTGGGAATCGGTGGATGGCTTACCCAATCGAGGGGCTGTTCGCTTTTACGATCGCCACGATAGCAGTATTGTTAAGCTGACCGTAGCTTATGCCATTCCGGGATTCCTAGGTCAGTTGATGGATAATCTGTTTTTGGGTCGTGTCGTTGAGTCTACTATTCAGGCCGATTTAGAGCGATTTCGAGAATACGCTCTCAAGCTTAAAACTGAATAAGGACTCACGCACTAGCCTCTCAAACCCTCAAAAATTGAGGAAAAAATTATAATCCCCAAGTTTAGCGGTCATCAGGCAAATGGCGAGCGGTAGCCTCTAAGTGCGTAAGTCCTGATGAGTTTAGGCGGTAGGAACTATTCGATAATGTGGAAGTAATAGGCCGCGACTAGGAAGTTGATAGCTAGAAGAATCACTGCCCAAGTTAAGCGAAAAGGGTAGGGGGGCTTAGCGCCAGTTTTGGCAACAGGGGGTTCATATTTCTTTGCTTGTGTCATAAAATTGGCTCCTAATATAAGGGCTTGTCAAAAAAATCATAAATGATTCGGTGTCTCGATTAATAGGCACCAAAGGATGAAAAGACTCGATTGAGCTTCTAGAAGACTTATAGCTGCCGATATATCTGCTCTTTCGGGGGAAATATAGCAGTTATCGCGCTTAAAGCTTTTCTCCTGCATGGTAAGAACTGCGGACCAACGGCCCAGAACGAACGTGAGCAAACCCGAACTCTTGTGCGATCGCGCCCAACTCGTCAAATTCTTCCGGTGTCCAATACTTTTGCACAGGCAGGTGTTGTAGGGAAGGACGCATGTACTGACCGATAGTAATGCGATCGCATCCGACCTGACGCAAATCTACCATCGCCTCAATCACCTCGGCTTTGGTTTCACCATGTCCCAGCATTAATCCCGATTTTGTGGGAATTGCGGGGTTAAGGGCTTTGACAATACGGAGGACATCAAGGGAGCGATCGTATTGGGCACCCCGACGCACTCGTCCCTGCAACCGCCGCACCGTTTCGATATTATGGTTGTAACAAGCCGGATGAGCCTCAACCACGGTAGCAACTCGTTGGCGTTGCCAGTCTGTGGAGGTTTGGGTCCCATTCCCTTTACCCCCCCAAAAATCAGCCGTCAACACCTCAATCTCCGTATCTGGGTTTACTTGACGAATCGCGTTCATCGTCGTCACAAACCAGCCTGCCCCTTGATCAGGTAAGTCATCTCGCGCCACTGAGGTCAACACAACATAACGCAAACCCAGCAATTGTACTGATTCTGCTACTTTTTGGGGTTCACTGGGGTCGAGAGGCATTGGTGCGTGCCCTTTATCCACTTGACAAAAGGCACAGGAACGGGTACAAATTGGTCCCATCAATAAAAATGTCGCTGTCTTCTGAGAATAGCACTCACCTCGGTTGGGACAGCGTCCCTCTTCGCAGATGGTATGGATTTTCCGTTGCTTAATGATGCGCTGTACCGTGGAAAGTTCACTAGCCTTACCAATTGGGCGTCGCAACCAATCAGGCAGCGCTTCAATTTCTTGACGCCACTGCTCTTGATTTAGAGCAGTTGGTACAGACGGATCAGTTTCAGCAGGCAAATACATAGGTTTACCCATAATAAAAAACTCTCTTCGCGTCCGGAGTGTTTGGAGCGTAGTCGAGCGTCTATCTCAACGATGGGTGTTCAACCGGATTTGATATCACGCCCATCGAACAGTTTTTTTTGCTCTTAGTCAGTTAGACCAGATTAATCTAGAATCAGGGATACTACACCGCTTTTGGGTTTGTGTTCAAAATGTTACACACTTGAGAATGCACCTGAGCTGCTGTATTGCATATAACAGACAAACATGACTCTGTTATGCATTAGTGTCGCTGGTTTATCTTGACTGGGTAGGAAGTAACTTGAAGCTCACAGTGAGACACGTTAGCGTTACACCATTCAATTGGCGGCGTTCGCATCAACTAATTTTTGACTCAGGGTTTAATCGTTCATCTAAAATCAGCAGCAGTTACTTCAAACAACCTTCTTAGTATTATTGAAATTATCTCTCCAAAGGAGTCAGTCGTGGCAAGTCATAAAATCCTGGTAATTGATGACAGCAAAGTCATCCGGATGCGAGTTAGAGAAATGTTGCCGCCGGGTAACTTTGAAGTTTTGGAAGCTAAAGACGGTGTTGAGGGAATAAATTTAATTCACCAGGAGCGCCCTAACCTGATTATGTTAGATTTTCTCCTTCCCAAAAAGAGTGGTTGGGAAGTGTTTCAGGAAATTCGCGATACGCACAGTACTTTCCGAACGATTCCTTTGGTACTCATGTCAGGTCGAAAGGAAGAAGTAGCAGAGAAAATTTCTGAACCTTTTGAGGAGTTTGCCTTTGTTGAAAAGCCTTTTGAAAAGAAAGAGCTAGTTGATGCCATTAAGGAAGCGATGGTCAAGGCGAAAAAAATCTCGCCGCCGGCTCCTGTAGAAGCAGCCACACCATCTGCTCCTGCTACACCGGGTGCTGCTGTTCCATCCGCAGAAATTGCAGCTTTGAATGACAAAGTGGCAAAAATGCAGGG
>JBFLZA010000031.1:0-25268 GCA_040756535.1 Cyanobacteriota bacterium | reverse complement strand
ACGCTCTACTCGTGGGCGTCGGCAGGCTCGGAATCTCGGGTTGGTTCTGGGACGTTTGTCGCAAGGAGCGATCATTTTGATTGGTCTGTTTGTTGCGTTAGCGATTATTCTTCCGACATTCAGACCTGGGGATTTAGTTGAACTACTAGGTATCAGCGGTGTGGCAGTTGGCTTTGCGTTCCGCGACATTCTGCAAAACTTTCTGGCTGGTATCTTGATTCTTTTGACTGAGCCGTTCGATATCGATGACCAGATTGTTTTTAAAGGCTTCGAGGGAACGGTCGAAGAAATCCAGACACGCGCCACAACCATTAGAACCTACGATGGCCGCCGTATCGTCATTCCGAATGCCGAACTGTTCACGAATTCAGTGACGGTTAACACGGCTTGGGAAAACCGCCGCGAGGAGTACGACGTTGGCATTGGCTACGGTGATGACATTGACTTAGCAAAACAGTTGATGCTTGAAGCGGTCATGAGTGTGGATACGGTGTTAAGAGAACCCTCTCCTGATGTGCTGGTAATGGACTTGGCTGAAAGTACCGTGAATATTCGCGTTCGCTGGTGGATTAAACCCCCGCGAAGATCGGATTTTCTTGAGGCGCGAGACCAGGTTCTGACTGCAATCAAGAAAAAACTGACTGCTAACGGCATCGACCTACCCTTCCCAACTCAGCAAATCTTGTTCCACGACCAAACCGAAGAGACAGATGGCGATCGCTCTCGTCAGCGAGAAGGTTGGCCGGCTGGAAAAGGTGAGGTGCCAAGACCTCTTAGCATTGGGGGTTCTTTAAGAAAACTTGCCGACATGAAATCGCAAAGAGACGGGAACGGCCGACAAGGTACTTCAACGGCAACCGATGAGCGATGAACAACGCCAAGCTGAGGAAACTTCTGGACTTATTAGGCTCCAGCTACTGGTTTGTGCCAACGCTGATGGCAGGAGGCGCGATCGCTCTAGCATTCGGGATGGTGACACTTGACCAAAGGGGCAAATCTGGCCCTATTGAGCAGTTGGGCTGGATTTATGCTGGCGGGCCGGACGGTGCGCGTACCCTGCTTTCCACCATCGCAGGTTCAATGATTACTGTTGCCGGTACGGCTTTCTCCATTGTCATCGTGGCACTTCAATTGGCTTCCTCTCAGTTTGGCCCACGACTGCTGCGTAACTTTATGCAGGACAGGGGTAATCAGGTCGTACTGGGCACATTTATTGCCACTTTCATCTACTGCTTGCTAGTTCTGCGGACGGTACGGGGACATGATTATGGGATATTTGTGCCCCAAATTGCGGTAACAGTGGGCATCCTGCTAGCGCTCACAAGTATCGGCGTGCTGATCTACTTTATTCATCACGCCTCAGTCTCGATTCAGGTTTGGAATGTGATCCAAGGGGTTAGCCATGATTTAAACAAGAGTATTGAACAGCTCTTCCCAGACCAGATTGGCCACGGCATATCCCAAAAGCGACGGTGGGTTGAGGAAATCCCAGTTGGTTTCGAGCAAGAAGCTGCGTCAATTGTAGCGACTCATAGCGGTTATCTTCAGGCGATTAATGACGAGCAGTTGATGAAGATTGCGCGATCGCAAAACTTGTTGTTGCGCCTCAAGTATCGCCCTGGCCAGTTTGTTGTGGAAAACACTGAACTCGCCTTTGTCTGGCCTGGAGAGCAAGCTAATCAGAAACTGACTCAGCAAATTAACGATGCCTTCGTTTTAGGGATGCAACGAACTGAAGATCAGGATGTGGAGTTCTCCGTCCAGCAATTAGTCGAGATTGCTGTACGTGCTCTCTCCCCTGCTGTTAACGATCCGTTTACTGCTATTCAATGTATTGACCAGCTCACGGCTGCACTTTGCCGCATCTCAAAAAGAGATTTTCCTTCCCCTTACCGCTACGATCAGGACAACAAATTGCGCGTCATTGTCAATCCGGTGACATTTGCCAATTTAATTGACGATGCTTTTAGTGAGATTCGCATTTACGGATCTTCTGACGTAGCGGTAACAAAGCGCTTGCTGGAATCGATCGCACTCATCGCTAGTCAAACCCGCAATCAGAAAGAGCGAGCGATACTGTTAAATCATGCCAATGTAATCAAGCTTTCCTCTCAGGAGGCATTGTCGCAAGAGTGCGATCGCAACACGATTGAGGAGCGATATTTGGCAGCTATGAAGGTATTAGAAAAATAAATATAAAAGGGCAATTCCGAACATTTTTTTCGGGTATTTATCAGTTTAATGTTTGATTGTCAATAAAATTTAAGAATTTATAGAAGCGATCGCCTCTGTCTGCGGAAAAGTGGCGATTCTTTCAATTTTAGGTGTTTTATGCAAATGATTACTAATTTTTTGAAAACCTACTTAGTTGCGATCGCTGATTCATATCCTCTAAGCTCCGAATCCAAGTATTTTGTCGAAAACTTCCATTAGATCTGCCTTTAGATGATTGAACTCAGTCTTCAGATAGATTCTGTTGCAATTGTTACAAATATATACTTTCCTAGGATTTAAGAAGACTTGTTTATTTTGAATGGAGAATGCCGCCTATGAGGAGCAGATTTAGTCGGTATACGCCATATACACTTAAGAAGATTTTCGTTTTCATTTTTATTGGTTTGTTGTCTGGAGCAGGATGTAGCCAGCAAAAGACTCAAGCCGTTAGCTTGGCAAGCCAACAGACTCAGACTGTCGGCTGGATAGAGAAAGCAAAAATTGCTGGTGTTGAGCAAGAAATCAAAGCAAAGCTGGATACAGGGGCGACAACAACTTCTATTAATGCCGAAATTTTAGAGAAGCCAGATGAAAGCTCAGAATCCGGTGGCATGATTAAATTTCGATTCAAAAATGGGGAGGGAATTAAACAAGATTTCGAGCTTCCTATTGTGCGGTGGGTTCGCATCGAGAGCCGCAAAGCTGATTATATACGTCGTCCGGTCGTGCGAATGAAATTGTGTGTTGCGGGTCAGTGGATTGAGGAAGAAGTAAACCTTGCAGAGCGAGACGACTTCAACTATCCGGTCTTAATTGGACGCAATATGTTGAAAAAAGGCAAGTTTGCTGTTGATTCTTCTAAGACCTTTACTGCAGATCCATCATGCCCAACAGAGGAGGCGCAGCAGTGAAGCGTACTTTTCATGCAGTACTTTTAGCATTATTTCTAGCGGCAATTGGACTAGGAATTTTTATACATAAACTAACCGCCTCAGATGTGCCGCTATTACCTAACCAAGCCTTTAACAGTTGGTACGTTGAAGCGAAGCTATCTCTCGATTCACAACCATTAGCGCTCTCAGAGGAGGAAGATCTGCCTTCCACTATTCGGTTTCATCTTCCCCAAGACTCTCAACGTTATGAGATTGTCAAGGAAGATTTTATCAATGAAGGATTCGATCACCAAGTCGAGACTTTGAATGATGCCGGAAACCGACTGGCTGTTTTCACCAAACAGGACGCTACGGACAGCAGTGAAATTCTATTTTATCGAGCAATTATTCGTAGGAAACCTACCGTTCAACCTGGAACCGAGGATGTTCCAATTTCAGGACGACGGCTAGTGGATAAAGAACTGGTTAAATTTGGCGAAAATACCGAAAGATCTCGGGACAATTTGGAGGAGAATCTGCCAACTGCCGAAATTAATGCTCTTTTGAATGAAGCTAAAAAGCAGTCTACTGATCGCCTGTCTTTTGCCAAACAAATCTATCAACTCGCTCTCCGCACAGATGACATTCGGATTCAATCTATCCGTAGAAACCTGAGAAAAGAAGAATCCACCACACAATTAGCCGCGTTTCTGTTGAACCAAGCGAACGTTCCGGCGCGAGTGGGCAATGGCATTTACTTGAGAAGTGATGAGGTCTATTCAACTGATTTTATTCGGTGGCTAGAGATTCAGGTAGGCGATCGCTGGCTAGCCTACGATCCGCTTGACCTTACTTTTAAAGAGCAAGACCGCTATCTCACTTGGTGGTACGGTTCAGATCGGGTTCTACAAGCTCAAGGTGCGAACAATATTAATTTAGAAGTCGTTGTCCAGCCCAATACTGACAATGGACTTACCCGCTCAATTTGGCGGGGCAGGAGAGTATCAAATCCATTTTTAGAATACTCTTTTCTCAAGCTACCGCTGGCAACTCAGCGAGTCTTTCAGGTGCTTGTACTCATCCCGATCGGTGCTTTAATTATTTCTATTTTGCACCAGATGATAGGGTTGAAAACCTTTGGTACATTCACACCCATCCTAATTTCTCTCGCCTTTCGCCAGACTGGATTGATCGGAGGCATTCCGCTATTTATTCTCGTTGTGATTCTTGGGCTTTTGTTCCGTGGCTACCTGAATCGATTGCAGCTTTTAATTGTGCCCCGACTTGCCGCAATTTTGACCGCAACTGTCTTGATGGTAGGTTTATTGGCGGTTGTTATGGAAAATCTTGATATCAATTTTGGCTTGTCGGTTTCTTTATTCCCGATTGTAATTCTTGCCATGACGATTGAACGGGCGGCGTTGATGTGGGAAGAATCAGGTGCAGCCGAAACAATAATTGCCGGATTGGGTACTATTTTAGCGGCTGTTATCGGCTATTACTGCATGATTAATGACTATGTGGAGCATTGGGCATTTGTCTTCCCGGAACTGTTGCTGTTAGTTTTAGGCGTCAATATCCTCGTGGGGCGCTACAACGGCTACAAGCTGATTGAGTATTTCCGATTCCGGTCATTACAGCGGCAGTTGAATCAAGCAGAGGGGTAAACTACTATGTTTCCATTTTCACTTGGGCGTCACGGCATTCTAGGGATTAATTCTCGCAACCTGGACTATCTCTTCCCTACTAATCCGCGTCGGCTCTATAGCTGTGCTGACAGTAAACTAAAAACCAAAAAAATTGCTCAAAGCATTGGTGTGGCTACCCCAGAACCCTACGGTGTCATTACATTTCAACATGAAGCGAAGAATCTATCAAACATCGTTGAAGGGCGCAAATCTTTTGTTGTTAAACCTGACTGCGGTAGCGGTGGGGATGGCATTGTCGTAATCACTGACGTGACAGATGAGGGCCATCGCAAAGCGAGTGGTTCAATTCTAGAACCGGGAGACTTAAACTATCACATTTACAATATCCTCAGCGGAATGTTTTCGTTGGCAGGACACAGCGATCGGGTAATTATTGAATATGCTGTGCAATTCGATCCAATTTTTGATGAAATTGCCTATCAAGGTGTCCCCGATATTCGGGTGATTGTCTACCGAGGTGTCCCGGCAATGGCAATGTTGCGTCTGCCAACACGGGCTTCTGACGGTAAGGCTAATTTACACCGAGGTGGGGTTGGCGTCGGCATCGATCTTTCTACTGGCACGACGCTGGCTGGCATCCAGAATAACCGCTACCTTGAAAAGCATCCTGAAACGGGGCATTTGTTACGCGATCGCCAAATTCCTCAGTGGCAAACTATTTTGGAGATGGCTACCCAGTTAGGCGAAAAAACAGAGTTTGGTTATCTCGGTGTTGACATTGTTTTAGATCGGGAAAAAGGGCCGCTGTTACTGGAAATCAATGCTCGTCCCGGACTTTCAATCCAAATTGCTAATCGACAGGGGCTGATTCCAAGACTTGAAGCAATTGATAGTGCTTTACCAAAACTATCGGGAGTTCAAGAAAAAATTGCGTTTGCCCAAGAAGCATTTGCAGTAGGGAGTCGCCTACTGGTGGGAGTCTAAATTCTTATCATCTATTTAGTCCCTACTCAGAAGCTAACTCTTGCAAGACCTGCGGTTTTGGCAAGCTGAAGGGCTTGGGCTAATAATTGCTCAGCTTTATTCTTTTGTCCTACTTTCGCATACTGGCTAGCGATCGCAGCGAACACTTGAGCTTTTTCGTCATTACTCCAGTTAGTTTCGACAAGTCGAAGGGCTTGGGCTAATATCTGCTGTGCTTTGTCCTTGGGTTCAGCTTGCGTAGCTTTGACAACGATCTGAGACAGCGCATTAGCTTTGAGAAAGCTAACATCAATGCCTTTGAAAGATTCAGTATCCAACAGTTGGATAATCTCAAGGGCTTGGTCGTATTGCCTCCCTTGTGCATAGGCAACAGCTAATTTAGCTAAGGTTTCAGCTCTGTTACCTCCATACTTTATGGATTTAGCAATCTGGAGGGCTAGGTCGTATCGTCCCGCTTCCGCATACATAAGAGCGATCTCACTCAACGCTTCGGGATAGGTAAAAGCCCAATTCAAGACATCGGGATTGCGATGGACATACCACCTATCTTTCAGTTCTACGACCTGAAGGGCTTGATCGTATAGCCCCACTTCCGCATACTTGGTAGCAATCTCGGTCAACTTATTTTTTTTGTCACCTTTAGCGGTCTTGACAACCTGAAGGGCTTGGTTTAATAGCTGTTCTGCCTTCGCCTGTTGACCCACTTGTGCATAACTGACAGCCACCTCAGCTAAAGAAAGAGCTGTGCCATTGGCTTTTTGAAGGGCTTGGTTTAATAGCTGTTCTGCCTTCGCCTGTTGACCTACTTGTGCATAACTAGCAGCGACCTCAGCTAACGCATCGGCTTTGTTAGCAACATAAGTATCCTCGATTGCTAAAGCAATCCGAAGGGCTTGGTCTAATAACTGCTCGGCTTTGACCTGTTGACCCACTTGTGCATAATTGACTGCAATCTCAGCGATTGTGTCGGCTCGATCCTTTTGGTCAAGGGTTTTGGTAAGCTCAAGAGCCTGTGTCAGTATCTGCACGGCTTTAGCTGAGGACTCCGCTTTTGTAGCCTCGTCAACAACCTTAGTCAACGCTTTGGCTTTATTGTCCTCATATCCCCCGTACATCACTCCTCCATTCCCTAGTTTTTCAATGAACTCAAGAGCTTGGTCGTAGTGTCCTGCTTCGGTAGCCTTGGCAGCGAGCTGATAGAGTGCTATGGTTCTGTAAATATTTGATGGCTCAATTTCGCTATTATCATATTTGATGGGTTGAATGGATTCGACGATTTGAAGGGCTTGATTGTATTGCCCTGCTTCTGCATGGCTGATCGCAACCTCTGCTAACGCACTGCCTTTGAGTCCGGAACTCTCCTGCATAGATTGGGCATGATCAAGCGCTTGGGCAAATAGTTGGGAGGCTTTATCCTGTTGACCCACTTCTGCATAACCGACTGCGACACTAGCCAGCGACTTTGCTTGAGCTTCCTTTTCACCTTCCGGATTAATAGACTTATTAAACGTACAGGCTGAACATATTGTACTCAGCAGTGCTGCGATAGCTAGAATTTTTAGTTTCATAGTCTTTATTGCGGATGTCGTACATCTGTTGTTAAGGGATTAAACTCCTATCTCAAACTCGTAGCAATTAATGAACAATCCAATTCCAGTGTTAGGAATAACAACAGAACTGGAGAAGCAAATTGTTTCCCGATCTAAACGTTTAATTCGGGTGTGTAATGTTAGAGTAAAATTAGAATTTGTATCAAAATTAGACACTTTTACAGAGTTTAATTTCTGTCCGTTGCCTTGTTCTGAGTAACTCTCTCCATCCTAGCGACTGTAAGTGCCAACACTCATCGCAGGCATCGCCATTGGGCTTTCATTTGCGACGATTATGTATGTTGGCTAGTTCCAGAGGATTGTTAACATCTTTTAGAAACAGTCTTTAACCTACCGATGTCACTAAATACAGTTCAAAACGTTGCACAAAACCGATCGCAATCTGAACCAGAGGCCAACCCACCAAACAAATGACCATAGACCAACGAGTCTTGATATCTAAGCCTTGACGAACAGCGACGATGACGGCGAGTAAACTCCAAGCCGATAAGACTAACTCAATAGGGCGTCCCAACCAAGGAATTAAAGTTAAAAAGTTTAGCACTTGGGGAGCATAAGCAAAACCAATAGGAATCAGTAAATCTTCATAAGTTAAAGAATGCCGTTTGAGCCACTGCCCAATTTTCCATATCGTTAACGTCCAAAAATAGTAGCCTACTATTACGCTCAAGGCATCAATGAGTAGCGCTAGTACAAGAATTGGTAATGTTGCCCGATTAATCAGTAAAATGACCGCGCTCCCCAAAGCATGGGACACCGCTGCTAAAACGACAATCGTTTGGGCTATTCGCTGATTTTTCGGGGTGTTGGGAGCATGTTCGTAAAAATCGCCATTCAAAGCGAGTGCTTTCCAGAGAGTCTTGCCAAAATTGACGTTTACCTCTTTCCTACTCACGGCAAATTCCTACAGCTCCAGATAGATGACAACCTTAGATAGGATACTGTTTCATTAAACGAAATCCCATACAAACTTCGACCCATTTCTAAAAGAATAATTGATTGTCTTAAAACTTCCTCAAAGACTTAACCTTCCTGAATGCTAAAGTTAATCGAGCGGATACTGTTGTGGCTTCGGGGCGGAACCTTGAAGCTGTTAATTTTAACCGGAATCATTTTGTTAGCTTGGGGCACTCTCTCACCCGTAGGAACTCTGGTGTGGTGGTTGAACTATCAAGCTGAGAGTTTGGGCTTTAAAAAAAATCGGCCCAAAAGCTTGCCATCTGCTCAAACCTCAAGGGATGCGGATAAATCTTCCACAATCAATTGTTACATTATTTTTTTAACCGGAGTCGGAGATTTTTCAGCAAATCAGTTAACGCCTGGAGAAGAATATTTTTTAGACAATTTAGCTGAAACTCATCCTAGCTGTGTTATCGTTTCGGATGTTTTTCCCTACTCAGCGGCAAACGAAAATTTAGGTGGAAATCGACCTTTAGCTCCCCTATGGCGCTTTGCAGAAGAGGCAGAGGGTTGGCTGAAAAATGCAGATGTTCTGATTAAAATTCGTAATCTTTGGCGATTTGCAATTTCTGTAGACGATCGCTATGGCTCGATTTATAACCAGGGAATTGCCAATGCCATCATCGACCGAATGAATGCAGCGCATCCCCTACCACGCCCCTCTAATCAACCCCTGAAAGTTATTTTGATTGGTACGAGTGGCGGCGCACAAGTGGCTCTCGGTGCAGCCTATTATCTCGATCAATGGTTAGATGCTCAAATCGTTGCCGTCTCCATCGGGGGTGTCTTTGCCGGTGATGATGGTTTCAATGCGGTTGAACATACCTACCACCTGCAAGGGCGTCGGGATTGGATTGAAGATATCGGTAGAGTTGTGTTTCCATCGCGCTGGCCTTGGACGGTTGGCTCTCCGTTTAATCAAGCCCGTCGCCAAGGGGATTTTACAGCCCGAACTATTGGGCCTCAAGGTCATGATGGTTCGACAGGGTATTTTGGTCAAAAACCTGCAAAACCGAATGGCATTACTTATGTAGATTTAACACTCCAAGCGGTTAATAAACTGCCGATTTGGTCGCATCCAAAGTAACTCGTTTTAATCTAAGGAGAAATTTATGTTGAGTACGAACTGGAAAGGGTATCGAATCGCTGCCTACGCTGGACAATTTTTGCTAGGGATTGCACTGATAGTTGTACTAAGTCAAGGAAATTATCGAGGTGCTCTGACTCTAGCTGGCTTCTTAGCCGCCTCGGTTGCGTTTGTTGCTTGGGCACGGCAATTGCCAAGTTTATTCGATCTGTTGTTCGTAATTGCAGCACTGCTAAATGCTGGAGGTTGGGTTTGGGATTTGTTTCACCAACCAGGGCCCTATGATGAAATTACCCATGCCTACACTACGTTTTCCATCGCCTTAGCACTGAGTTTTTTGGTGTATCGCTCAATGCTAACGACATTCCGCGACCACCGCATTCTATACGTTTTGACGATCGCTAGTTTCGGAATTGCGATTGGTGCCCTTTGGGAAGTATTTGAGTGGGCGATTGCAGTGATTAATGACATCGATGACACCATCAGCGACTTAATTATGGACAGCATCGGGTCGATAACGGCGGCAGTATTGAGCTTGTGGGCATTGCAAGAGTACACGCCTCCAAATTCAGCGGTTGAAAATCGGGAAACAACCACCTACCATCACTAAAATCACTCGTAGAAATTTGACCCCTTAACTTGAAAATAAGGCAGAAGGCAGAAGGCAGAAGGCAGAAGGGGTAAGAATTTTCATTTATTCGGTGTGAGTCAAGTTCATGGCAGTCTAACAATTGAATACTGGAATTGTGCCTTTACCGAATACTGAATGCAACTGAAAACGGCTGGAAAACTTCTGCCAAAATGTGTAAGTTCCAAGGATAGAGTATCAGCCTGGAGGTAGTTGTAGCGCTTTTGTCAATATGAAAACGTGAAAGGCGTTCGACAAATAGGCTTTGCTCAAGTGTTTGCTGTTTTAGAGTCAGCAGAATCCAATCTTGCCATACCCCTACTCTCAGGGCTTTTTGCTATTGGTCTGGCGATTATTCATCTCTACGCTGGAAAACTGCGATTTCTTGATAGGATTCCCCGCAGTCGCTGGCTATCGATGGCAAGTGGTGTGTCGGTGGCTTATGTGTTTATCCATCTGCTTCCAGAGTTGAGTGAAAGACAAGAAGCGATCGCACAAACAGGAGTGTTATCCTTTCTAGAACACCACGTCTACCTGATGGCGCTCTTGGGGCTTGTAATATTCTATGGACTGGATCGAGCTGTTGAGGAATCGCAAGATCGCAATCAGAAATCAGGAGAGGAAAATAAAGCTGACCCTGGCATTTTCTGGCTGCATATTGTTTCTTTTGCCCTTTACAACGCCCTCATTGGTTACTTGCTAGTCCATCGAGAAGAACCGGGTTTTCAAACTTTGTTTTTGTTCTTCATCGCGATGGGCTTGCATTTCATGGTGAATGATTATGGCTTGCGTCAAGACCACCAACACACTTATCACAAGATCGGTCGCTGGATATTGGCAGCAGCGATTATCGTAGGATGGGTGATTGGGTACGGAACGGAAATTTCTGAAGCGGCTATTTCCGTACTCTTTGCCTTCCTTGCAGGCGGAATTATCCTCAACGTCCTCAAAGAGGAGCTACCCGAAGAGCGCAAGAGCCGTTTCTGGGCTTTTGCTCTAGGGACAGCCGTTTATACAGCGCTACTGCTGACGCTGTGATTAACTTTGCGATCGCTAACTTGATGCAGACTGTAGTGTAAATACAGTGACTTCTGGTGGACAATTGATTCGGATTGGAACACCACTAAAGCCAATTCCTCTGTTCACATACAGATCATTCCCTGGTGCCCCGTATTCATCAACAACCCAGCCGTCAGCGTGTACCTCATCCTCCTTAGCAAAAGTCATCCAAGACCAGTTAGGTGTGAATGGAAGACGAATTTGTCCGCCGTGAGTGTGTCCTGCCACAGCTACAGGAGCCGTATTGGGTGGAAATTCATCAAACGTGTCTGGATGGTGCATCATTACAAACCTGGGTGCCTCATCCGGTACTTTGGCGAGTGCCACTTCCGGTTTAGCGTTATTTGCCCAGCGTGACCCAATGCCTACGAGATATAGAGGTAATTCCTCATTTGTACCAGGCTTTGACAGGTTGCGATTCTGAGGAGGTTCAAGGGCAACGACATCGTTTTTGAGAATATCTACACCCACACCTTCAAGCGCTGAAGCTAATTTGGCTGCTAGCTCTCGGTTCGGCGGGTTATGCTTGTCTTTCAACGCATAGTCGTGATTGCCCAGCACCGCATAAGTCGGGATACCTGCTTTTGGTAGTGGGCGAACTAGCTCAATCACTTTGTCAATCTGTTCAGAGGGGTTTGGAGGTGCGCCATAGATAAAGTCGCCAGCGATTAGTACGACTTCAGGACGTTCCTCAATCAATTCCTCCACGATGCGATTAATGGTTGGAGTATTATCAAGCCACATTCCCACCTGCCAATCGGCAATGACTGCAATTCGTTTCCCCTGCCAAGAGGGGGGAAGATTGGGAATTTCTGCAATTTCTGGTTCCTTATCAATGAAGTAGGGTTCAAGTAAACCCCAAACTAGGAGGATACCTAAAACCCCTAATAACCCGAAGAGTAGGTATTTTAGGGTGTATTTAATTGTCTTCATGCTATAGCTCTACAGTAAGCTTCTAATAACAAGAGTGTTACAAATTACACTTCCAGACTTCCCTCAGTAGAAAGATGTAAGCTCTCTCCTTTTGTTGAACTATCAATCTAGAGAGATACTTCAATGGAGAAGAAGCCGATGCAACTAGCAGGGAAAGTCGCACTTATCACCGGTGCAGGTTCAGGAATTGGTAAAGCCGCTGCCCTGCTATTTGCCAAAGAAGGCGCGAAGGTGGCAGCACTGGGTCGGACTGAGGAGGAACTCAATGCAACCGTCTCCCAGATTAAAGATGCCAATGGTGAAGCAATGCCAGTGAAGGCAGATATCTCCAAACCTGACCAAATGCAACAAGCCATGCAACAGGTGGTAGATCAGTGGGGGCGGCTTGATATCGTCTTTGCCAATGCCGGAATTAACGGTGTCTGGGCACCCTTAGAGGAACTCGACCCCGAAGAGTGGGATAAAACAATAAACGTTAATCTTACAGGCACCTATCTCACGGTTAAGTATGCCGTCCCCTATCTGAAAAAACAGGGCGGTTCCGTAGTTATTACCTCCTCTGTTAATGGCACCCGGATGTTTAGCAACACGGGGGCAACTGCCTATGCTTGCACGAAAGCGGCTCAGGTTGCCTTTGCCAAAATGGTCGCACTGGAACTCGCCCAAAACCGTGTAAGGGTGAATGTTATTTGTCCGGGGGCAATTGATACGGATATTGAAGAAAACACAGAACGCCAAGAGTTGGAAGAAGTCAAGGAACCCGTTGAGTTTCCTGAAGGGCAAATCCCCTTAACCGATGGCAAACCTGGATCATCCGAGCAAGTCGCCCAGCTAGTATTATTCCTGGCTTCAGATGCCTCCAGCCATATTACGGGCACTGAGATGTGGATTGATGGGGGTCAGTCGCTTCTGCAAGGCTAAACCCTTAGGTTCATAGTAATCATGAGTCAGCTCGATATTGCTCTAACTGCCATCAGTTTAGTGGTGTTGGTTGTGGGGGTAGTCTCCAAGCCGATACGGCGATCGTATGTCTCAGACGGAGTTATCGCTCTGCTAATAGGCATCCTAATGAGTCCAGATGCTCTGGGATGGCTCGATGTTACTAGCTGGTGGGGCAACAAGGAAACTTTTATCGAGGAAGCGGCCCGCCTGACTCTTGCCATTGGTCTGATGGGCGTCGCTCTACGCCTACCCAAGGGATATGCCCCCCGACACTGGAAGTCTTTGACGGTAGTACTAGGGCCGGTGATGCTCCTGATGTGGTTGAGCAGTGGTTTACTCGTGTACTGGATTTTCGGTCTCCCCTTTTGGGTCGCGATGCTCATTGGGGCAATCGTGACACCTACCGACCCGGTTGTTTCTACCAGCATCGTCACGGGTGTAGTTGCCGAAGAGAACATCCCCAAACGCTTGCGCTATCTCATCTCCACGGAGTCAGGGCTAAATGATGGCTTGGCGTATCCATTCGTCATGCTCCCAATTCTGCTGCTAACACGCTCCTCAGGAGAAGCTCTATCCCACTGGCTACTCCACACGATACTCTGGGCAGTTGGTGCTGCTGTTGTAGCGGGTGCACTTTTGGGCTACGGGGCGGGTCGGTTGCTAGATTGGGCAGAAGAAAAGGAACTTATTGAGAGAAAGTCGATTCTTGCCTATACCGTTGCCCTCTCACTGTTGGCGTTGGCGCTTGTCCATCTGATGGGTAGCGATGGTATATTAGCAGTTTTTGTGGCGGGACTCACCTTTGATGGCATTGTGAATAGTAATCAAAGAGAGGAGTCAGAGAATATACAGGAGGCAGTTGACCGCTTCTTTACCTTACCGATTTTCTTGTTGCTCGGTTTGGTGCTGCCGTGGCAGGAATGGTTCCAACTGGGGTGGAAAGGATTGCTGCTGGTGGTAGCCATCCTCTTACTACGCCGACTCCCAGCCATGTTAGCTCTGAGTCGTTTGATTAAACCCTTGCACGGCTTCCGAGATGCTCTGTTTGTGGGCTGGTTTGGTCCGTTGGGTGTTGCTGCGCTCTACTACTCCCATCTTGCGGAGCGCCTGACTGGCAATCATGAGGTTTGGGTAGTTAGCAGCCTACTGATTGTTGCCTCCATTGTTATCCACGGAATTAGTGCGACGCCCTTAAGTAAGCTTTATGGTAGGCGGGTTCAAAACAATCATCACCAGTCCGAAGCTGAGCCTAAAGTTGAAAGCAGGCGTTAGGCGATCGCAACTCCTATCATCCGGAACTAATAGAAGTAAATATCGGGATTTGGAATCGTCGTTTTCACAGTCAAATCAAGAATAAGGCGATCGCGTCATTAGGGAAATGAAAATCCCGCAACAATTGCTCTGTGGCGTTACAAATTTATCTCAATAAGCGGACAGCCTTCTCATCCTTTTTGTGGATTCTAGCGGCTCTCATCTTTAGCTATGTTGCATTCATAAGCATTCAGAAAATTCGCACCGAAAGAAGCAATATGGCTGATATGAATGACACAGCAGGTAACCAAGCACCCATTACTTCGGGTCTACCGGGAGAAATGAGTGACAACTACGACGCAGAAGCCAACCAAGCGATGACACAGGGTAGAGCCGTTGGGATTTCGGATACACCCGTAGAAGATACTGACGAACCAGAAATTATTTCAGATCTACCCCAGGAGGTTACTCAATCCTATGGGACTGGCGTTCAGCAAGAGCCTGGTCTCAATAGCGGTGGACGCACGATGCGCGATCGCATGGATGAGTATACATCGGCCAGTCCAGAACTAACGGGGGGTGATATCGATGCTCGTTGGGATCAGGCTGATATGGTTGGTGATGAGGCAGTGGGGGGAACTGTTGCTACTCCTGATCAGAATGTTGTTGAAGAACTGGGAACTGCTGTTGGTCTAGATTATGACGACCGGGTATTTCTCCGGACAAACGATATTTTAGAGGAGCGTGATGATAGCAGATGGGAATTAGACCCCAAGTCTTCTGATGATTACTCGGAGCGTCGGAATGACGAGAATAGCATTGAGTAATGGTACACCAGACCAAGCGATGCTGGGGTTGGGTGCGATCAGTGTCGTGCTTGCTGCTTTACGGCTTCCTATCTGAGGAGAGTAAAGGCAGCTAGTTTAGTTTTTCTGTTTGCCTAGGTAAGAAGAAATGCGATCGCACTCACGAAACTCAACCCATTGTGACGCTAGCTCTAGCTGTCAGCCCCGATCATGAAATTTGCTAGATACTCTATAGCACAGAAAGTAAAATGCGTCAACTCCAGATTCAGGTGCCACGCGGACACGGAAAAGAAGTCCTCGATTTAGCAAAGTCTCATAGTGGGGCGAATTTGTCACTCTTTGAAGCGACAGGGAGTGATGGGCCGATAGATTTGGCGATCGTTCACGTTCCCAATGGGGAAGTTGAGGGACTCTTAGGAGACTTGGAAAAGCTGCCAAACGTCCATATTACATTGATTCCGCGTGGGGTGATGACACTAAAGCCACCGGCTTCGGAGGCAGCGCAGCAGGTCAAAGATGTCAAGCTGCTCAGCCCTATGGAGATATTCCTCGGTGGCTTGCAGAGCATCGGCTCATGGAAAGGCTTTCTAGGATATGCTGCGGTTGCGGGTGTTGTAGTCTGGATTGGCTTGTTTACCAATACGATTTATTTGCTCACTGCTGCCATGCTGATTGCGCCCTTTGCGGGGCCGGCAATGAACTTTGCGCTCGCTACAGCACGCGGCGATAAGGAATTACTCTGGCGCAGTGCCTTACGCTATTTTTCCGCGCTCGTGGTGACAGTCCTCGTTACTTTGCTACTCACCCTACTCTTAGGGCCGGAGTTCCCAACCAGCCAAATGATCGCAACGAGTACTCTTTCATCAGTAGCGGTGCTGCTCCCGTTAGCGGCAGGTGCAGCAGGTGCTCTGAACCTGGCTCAATCCCAACAAAGTAGCTTAGTCTCAGGGGCAGCTACGGGAATGCTGGTTGCCGCTTCCCTAGCACCGCCTACTGGATTGGTGGGTATGGCAATAGCAATGGGCAGATGGGATTTGGTTGTTAATGGTTTATTCGTACTCTTGTTGCAACTCGTAGGGATTAATTTAACGGCTGCCTCCTTATTCCGCACCTTTGGTGTGTCTAACCGAGGAGCCCGGTATGATCGAGGCAAGCGGTGGATCACTCCAACTGCCCTTGCGGTCACAGTAGCGGCGCTGGTAGGGTTGCTGACCTGGCAATTTTCCAATTCTCCAGAACTGCAACGCACTAGCCGCGCCCAATTTGCTTCTGATGAAATCCAAAAGGTATTAGACGAGAGTAGTCTGGTGAAACCAGTGGATGTAAATGTCCGCTTCACTCGTACACCGGGGCAGAATACACTGCTCGGCACTGTCTATGTCCAGCCTCAGGACGGCGTTAGTGCATCCTCTGAAGAGATTCGCAAGCGCCTTACCCGCGAAATCCAAGAGAACTTACTGGAGCAGGGATTCAACGCTACACCTTTGCTAGATGTCAGCGTTCTTGAGCCACCAAGCAAAAATAATATAGAAGCGACCACACCGTGAACCGAGATTAGAGTGGTAATTATCTTTTTCTAGGTCGCAGCAGCAGTAATACCTGTGAAACAGCAACCAGGACTGGTAATTCGATCAAAGGTCCCATTACTAAAGCTAGAGCAATCAAGGGGCGTTCTGGAAATGTGGATGTGGCGATCGCCAAGGAAATGGGGGAGTTACGAGCAAGGGTTGTGCAACTAAAGCAAACCACTTCTTCATAGCTAAAGTGAGCTAAACGCCCAACGATTTGGCCTAGCCAGAAGTTGATAACGAAGAATATTAAGACAGGAAGCAGCATTTTTAATAGTAACTCTGGTTGTGCAATCAAAATTTCTCCTTGTGAGGCAAACATAGCGGCGATCGCTACACAAAGAAATAGCAATTGATTGGCTGCAATTTTGCGTATCAAGTGGTGCAAAATACGATTTTGGTGTTGGATTAGAAGCTTTGAAATAAATGCCAAAAGCATCGGCACGACTAAAACGAATACCACACTTTCCAGCAGAACCGCTGCATCAATATTTACCAGTTTTCCGGCGAATATCAGTAAATAAATGGGTAAGAGAATGACTTGTAAGAGTAGATTCCAAGGAAGTAGAGCTGTGGCAAGTGCAACATCTCCTTGAGCAATGCTAGTAAAGATGAGATACCAATCTGTACAGGGTGTAACCATCAACATAATCAGTCCTACCCGGAGATCGGGAATATCCCTCAAGAAAATTGCTCCAAGTCCCCAAGCAAGAATGGGAGTCCAGAGAAAGTTTACCCCTAAGCTCAGTCCTGTCACTTTATAGTTTTGAAACGCATTCGTTAAGCGACTAAATGAGATATTCAGAAATACTCCATAGAGCATCACCATGAGAGCAGGGACAATCAAATAAACGGCATTTTCAGAGAACCAAGTAATTTGTCCCAACGCTAGCCCAATAAAAATAGTAGCAATGACCAACAAGGATTGGAATTTTTCAGTCCGACTCAAGTCAGAAACCTCCGTTGAATATTGAAACATGAATCATGGAAATACTACATCCTCAATGCTCCAACATTTGAAGTTTATGTCTTTTGCTAGATTCGTAAATTTTGCTGTAAGGTTTAGCTTTAATTCGGGTGCTTGAAAACCTGATTATACACTTCAAAAACGTTAAACAAACTACCGCTATCTATTATGGACGGCTTGTTTTCTTTTCTGGAGGGATTGAGCCACTCATCCGAATCGTTGTTGTCGGAAGTTTAGCCTATTTCAGCTTACTGATCTTGCTGCGGATATCTGGCATTCGTTGTGCGCTCTACTTGTGTGGGTGGCTGTCTTAAAAATAGGTTGTTAGCGCAGCACCGGAGCTTTAGTGAGGACGTAGCCCAGGTTGGAAGGTTAGGGATTTTCAGCAGGAGCAACTTTACTCCATTCGTAAGCCATGTAATTAGTAAGGGCAACTAAGTTAGGTTGCCATTGTCGGCGAAGACAGATGTACGAGTTCGCACCTTCCTCTAGATCGGCTACCGTTTCTATTCCCTCTGCTCTAAGCTTTTCCACCGCCCGATAATACTGTTTCCGCCATGCCTGCTCTTGCTGCTCATTGATATTGGGACGCCCCTTTGGCACGAATGTGCGAGACACTTCCGTTAGCAGTTGTAGACTACCACCCCATAACTGTGCTAATGCCGTAGAGTGTACTAGCGATCGATACTTTTCAGGATTCAATGCACTTTTAATCAAGGTGGCTGTGTCTAGGGACACAAGTAGCAATCGTGGCAGAGCATAGTAAATTTCTACGAAACGGATATAAAGCAACACTGGGTAGGAGCGTTGGGATTCCAGCAAGTTCATCAGATCCCTAGCTATGTTAGAAATATCCTGCTGGGCATTGCCGAATTCGCCACTTGCTCCCAAGCGAGTTAAGAGTTCCATGGGATCGGCTGTGCCAGCTGTGCTGTGGTGTAAGCTCAAAGCGAAGGTGTTGCGTCTTGTGAGTGCGCTGTACACCGATAAGAGGTAGGTAATGGTCAAGGTGAAGATGGAAAAACCAAGTGCTGCCTGCAACACCATCAGCAACCGTTGAGTACCTGTTTTTGGCACAATATCGCCTGTACCCAGTGTAGTAAGGGCATAGCTACTGTAGTAGAGCGCGGTTGCAAAATCCTTTGGTGTTTCTCCTTGGCTTGCCTGGATAGCGGAACCCAACTCCGGCCATACAATCAAGGCAAACCCACAGATCAGCAAGGATACCCATACCACTACGATCGCAACAAGTACTATGGGTCCGGCTTGGGTGAGTAGGTGCTTACCTTTTAAAGGAGTAGCTTGTGCAGCCAACCGGAAGAGTCGCCATATCCCTTTGCTGAGTGGCAAACTAAGTATACTCGTGCCTAGGCGAGGGTGTAGCACAGTCAGGTAGATGTCTATGAGGGCTAGAATCACCAGTATCACGCCTACTATTTGTGCTAACCCATCCATGCTTTAAGCTTCTGCTCTAGTTCAAAATGAAATGACTACAGATCTCAGTCCAACATCTTCTAACAGTTGGGGTATGAAATAGATCTGTCTGGAGAGGTGAAGCGAAATCCCTGCGATCGCTTGCGTAAAACCACTACTCATGTTTAATGGATTATTATTCAGCTTCATTAGGAGCTACTTCACTCCATTTGTAAGCCATGTAAGCACTAAGAGCAGTTAAATCAGGCTGCCATTTCCGGCGAAGCGAGATGTACAAATTAGCACCTTCCTCTAAATCAGCTACCGTTTCTATTCCCTCTGCTTTCAGCCTTTCCACTGCACGATAATACCGTTCCCGCCACGCCTGTTCTCGCTGAGGATTGATGTGGAGACGACCCCTCTGCGGAAGAAATGAGTGCGATAACTGATGCAAAAAGTGTAGACCCCCACCCCATAACTCAGCTACTGCTGCCGAGCAGATTAGCGATCGATACTTTTCAGAATTCAATGCACTTTTAATCAGGGTGGCTGTATCCATAGTTAAAAGTACGATTCGAGGCAGGGAATAGTAAGTTTGTTGTAAGCGAAAATAGAGTACTACTGGGTAGGAGTGGTGTGATTCCACCAGCACGCTTAGCACATCCCTAGCCATCGTAGCAATATTCTGCTGAATATCATTGAGTTGACCGTTCGATCCCATTCGAGCCAGAAGTTCTGCTGCGTCTGCCGTGCCCGCCATGCGGTGATGTAAGCTCAAAGCAAAGCTATTGCGTTGTACGAAGGCACTGTACACCGACAAAAGGTAGGTAATTGTCAGCGTGAAGATAGAAAAGCCAATTGCTGCCTGCACAAACATCAGCAACCGTTGAGTATCTGTTTTTGGCACAAGATCGCCTGTACCTAGCGTTGTGAGAGAGAAGCCACTGTAGTAGAGTGCGGTTCCAAAATCAGTTGGCGTCTGTCCTTGACTTGCCTGGATAGTGGAACCCAATGCCGGCCAAACGATCAAAGCAAATCCGCAGATCAGTAAGGATAACCATACTACTACGATTGCAACTAATATTATGGGACCACTGTGGGAGAGCAGTCGATCGCCTTTGAAGGGAATAGCGCGTGTGGCTAACTTGAAGAGGCACCATATCCCTTGACTCAGTAACATGCTGAATACACTCCTGCCCAAGCGAGGATACAGCACGGTGAAGTAGATATCTAGGAGGGCTTGCAGTACTAGTCCTGTTCCTACTGTTTGTGCTAACCCATCCATGCTTTAAGCTTCTGCTCTAGTTCAAAATGAAATTACTACAGCCTCAGCCCAACATGTTCTAACAGTTGGGGTATGAAATAAATCTGCCTGGAGAGGTGAAGCGAAGTTCCTGCGATCGCTTGCGTTAGACCCGTTTCTGCGTATAGACAGTTGTTGACTTAAACACTCAATCGTAATCACATTCTTGTCACATTTATAGTTCACTGTGGAGATAGTATCTTATCCGTTCAGCATTCATGTTTAACAGAAACAATGATTTTCAGTCAACGCAAACACGGCATTGGTAGATTTCGCAGTCGTCAAAGAGCGATAAAGGCGTTTGACGAACTGAAAAATAGTGGTTTTCCTATGAATAAGATTTCTGTACTCGCCCAAAAACCTGTTCGCAATGATCCACTGAGTCAGGTAGGCAAGAGTGAGCTAACGCTCACTCCTGGTGAAGGTGCAGCAGCAGGTGCGGTAGTGGGTGCGACGATAGGAGGTTCACTGGCTTTAGTTGCAGGTTTGGGTGCCTTGTTGGTTCCTGGATTCGGTCAGGCACTTGCAGTTGAATCACTTTTTATCGCCCTTGTAGGAAGTGGAGCAAGTGCGGCTGCTGGTGGTTTAGTGGGTGCACTGCGGGGTTGGTTTCTTCCTGAAGAAGTCAGCCTATTCTATAACAACCACATCTCCTCAGATGTTTATTTAGTGACAGTACAAGGTACAGAAAACGAAATCCGTCATGCCGAATCGATTCTTACTAGTTGGGGTATTCAGGAGTGGCGCATTATTGATGCCTCTAATAATAGGACTGAGCGTTAGATGAAGTAGTAGATTTTTTTAATTTGTGATTACTCCTAGGGCATCAGTTCAGCATTCACGAATTAGCAGGAAGATACTGGATTGCTTCGAGCAGTGTGATGACTGATAACAGCCAGTTTCCAAGGCGACTTTGAGAACAGATTCTCATTTTTGAGCTATTTTTGCACAATATATTAAGTTATTTAAGAGTTGTATACGTTCTGAACAGATCTTGCTTATTGCTGTAACTAATTACCGTTTTGAACCACAGCCCAAACAGCGCAGGCAAATAGTGGAAATTGGAATAAGTATAGAAATTTCGACCAGTAATTGAAATGGTAAAGGGGCTAAAGCAAATCCCCATACCAGAAAAATTGCTCCAGCTACCATAACTGCAATGCGATTAATATCATCTTTTGTACTCAGAGCCATCCCGAAAGTCCCTAAACCAACTGCAAGTAAGACCAAGCCAGTCATAGATATCTTTATCATTCAGTGAGTAGGGCTAAATATAGCACAGCTACTCTAAAAGTTTGGGGACTTGGGTTTAGTTATTTCGCATCTCTTGAGCAGTAATGCCTGATGCGGTGTTGTTAGCGTATTTTTCGTATTCTTTAATATAAAACTGGGGTAAATTTGCGATCGCTTTCACCGAATCGCGATTTGACATCGCTTCCCACCATTGCTGCAAGCGCTTACATTCCGATGGCAAGCTCAAGTTGCGATAATGTTCAACCACAGCCCAACGTTCAAACCAGGGATAAAAGGTTAGATCAACTAAGCTAACGGATTCCCCAAACCAATAGGGGCCCTTTCCTCCCAACTTACCGATACCCTCCTGCTCCATAAATAAGAGATGATTGAGGAAATCTTGCTTCCATTTTTGCTGCTTATCTGAATCTTGATTGAGTAGCAATTTGTAAAAGGTATTAATGAATTTGGTATTGGCGAAATCAATCCAAATCCGAGCAAGCCCTCTTTGTCCTGGTTGCTGCGACATCAGGGGAGGTTTAGGAAATACTTCATCGAGATACTCATTGATAATAGAGGATTCCCAAACCCGGTCGTCGCCATACTTGAGTACTGGTACCTTACTGTAGGGTGAAACTTCTATAAACCAGTCTGGCTTGTTTTCCAAGTCAATCTCAATCAGCGTAAAATCTACACCTTTTTCCAAAAGCGTCAACCGCGTGCGGTGGGCAAAGGGACAGACACTCGCGCTGTAGAGTTCTACCTGAGTCATGCTGAACATCCTTGTGCGATCGCATTCATCGCTTCTATTGTCCTGCCAACACCCGGCGCTTGGCATCTAACTTGATGAAGACTAGTTGATGAAGTAGTTGAAGAAGAATACAGCAGTCAGAATATACCAAGACTGAATAAGTCCGAGTCTCCTGACTTCTTTTCGATGAATTATTCATGAGGTATTTCACCCTCAGAAATTGACAAATCTTGAGGTATTTCATCCTTAGGAGTTGGTGAATATTGGTAGGAATTATTTTTCCCATTCTTGTCCCAATGATTGAGAATATCTTTAATCAACACTTCGTTTATCCAAATTTTGGAAATAATCACCAGCGGGACGGAAAGAAATACACCTAAAAACCCAAAAAAGGTACCAAAAACAATTACGGACATCAAAGTAACGGCTGGCAGCAAAGATACTTGTTGCTTCATCACGAAGGGAACTAAAAGATACGCCTCAAATTGCTGAATTAGGAAGTACAGGATGAGTACTGCAAGAGATTTCCAGGGCGCATCAAGGGCGGCAACTGCCATTGGTGGTATCACGCTTAAAATGGGACCGATATTAGGGATGAACTCCAATAAACCCGCCAAGAGAGCATTTGCTAATGCCAGTGGCACCCCCAAAATTGTCAGACCGATAAAACTCACCACAGCAATGGCTGCCATATTAATGAGAGTAGCTGTCATCCAACCAACGATAGTTCTTTCACACTCACTGAGAATGTCATAGGCACGCCGACGATAAAAGGCAGGAAATAGCAGTATAAATCCTCGGCGGTATGGCGCGGGATTCGCTAATAGCATGATGGTCAAAACAACGACCAACAAGAAGTTAAGGATAATTCCCACAAAGTCCGAGAACCAGGTATAGGCATTGCCCAAAAACTGAGTGACCAAAGGTTGAAGTCTGGGAATGAGATTACCCAGGTTACGGACATCTAATATTTGCTGGGGAACCCAGGTTTCCAGTGAGTTGAACCAGTCACGCAGCCGTTGTAACAGTGTTGGTACGAGGTTGACTAATTGTTCTAATTGCGTCGCAAAGGATGGTCCAATTATTGCAAATAGGATAAATATGATTCCCAGTAAGCTAATTACTGTTATGGCAATAGCAATGCCTCGCTTGATTTTTCCTTCCTGAAGCCGTCGCACAACTCGGTTTAAGACGACTGCAAAGACAACGGCTGCAAAAACCAGCAAAAGGACATTCCGTAGCTGCCAGAGAATATAAAGAGAGACGGCAAAGGCAAGAAAGCCAATTAATTTTCCTAAACTCACAACTATAGTTTCCTTTTTCTGGCTAATTCAAGAAATGCTTGTTGGCTGGAGTCAGCGCTAATTAATATCACATTCAACTATTCCTGAAAGCGAACTTGTTGGAAGCGATCGCACTCTACAACATTTCCCTGACAAGAAACTTCTGTCCCATCCACCCAAGCTTGCTGTAGCGAAATGCCGTGGAGATGGAGTTTGACACTTGTGTAAGGGAAGGAATAATTCCCCTGTTCCTCCCAGGCGAACTCTAACCCCTGCTCATTCCGTACCATCCGGAATTTATCCAGCCGCCATTCCCCATATCCATCCCCCGCATCACTATATAAGCAACCTTCACAAGTGCCTTGCGCTGAGGGGTAGAGGTGAAGAGTGAGTTGCTTGTCTTCTTCCATCGGCAGAATACTTCCTTCCCTAACTAAAATGGGAATCTGCTCTAATGGGGCGTCAAGAGTCATCTCTGTTGCTTGTTCGATAACCGTGTCATTCCAGAAGTTATACCAACGTCCTTTAGGTAGGATAACTTTGCGCGATCGCACGCCTTCTTCCATCACTGGACATACCAGCAGCGCATCACCCAGAAAGAATACATCCTCCACACCCCAAAGTCTCTCGTCATCGGTATCGCACCAAAACAGCGGACGAATCAGCGGATGGCCCGTCTGAGTCGCTTCCCAAGCTAGCGTGTAAAAGTAGGGAATCAGACGATAGCGCAACTGCAACAATTCCCGGACGCTATTGAGGACAATTCCACCATAGCTCCAAGGCGTTCTGGGCTTGACATTATTTGCAGAATGTGTTCTACAAAAGGTGAGAAAACTCGCCATTTGGAACCAGCGCAGGTAGAGTTCATCCGAGGGATTACCTTTAAAACCGCCAATATCCGGCCCTGTGTAAGGAATTCCCGAAAGACTCATCCCCAGGATAGTCGGCACGGTTTGGCGTAAACCCACCCAACTCGTTTCCACATC
Source organism: Cyanobacteriota bacterium (assembly GCA_040756535.1). Lineage (GTDB taxonomy): Bacteria > Cyanobacteriota > Cyanobacteriia > Cyanobacteriales > Coleofasciculaceae > JBFLZA01. The sequence continues at coordinate 769 of JBFLZA010000031.1, read as the reverse complement.
CCCCGTCCAAGTCCAGGCATAACGCTGCAAACCCGCCCAACCCGATCGCGAGACAATAAAAGGACGTGTTTCAGGTAGATACTCGCAAAGCGCTTCATACCCGGCCCGTGCCTGAAGCAACCCATAAATGTTATGCGCCTCAACGTGGGTACCGCCCCTACCTTCCATAGAATGCTGAGTAGGTCGAGGTAGTGTGGCATCACCCCACAGGGTAAAGACTCCCGGTTCGTTCATATCGTGCCAGAATCCTGTGACGCCCAAATCCAGGAGATATTCATACTGACGACTCCACCAATGACGAGCAAGGGGGTTAGTAAAATCTGGGAAGGCACACATTGCCGGCCAAACGGGGGCGAGGACGGGTTTGCCGTTGGGAAGCGTGCAAAACGCTTCTTGCATCCGCCCTTCTTCAAACAGTTTGCTCTTGCGGTTCGCTTTAATTCCAGGGTTGACAATGGTAATCAGTCGTACCCCTTTGGCTGCCAGTTCCTGGTTGAACTCCCTGAGTTTAGGAAAGCGATCGGGATCGATGGTGAATGACTGAAAATTGTCTTTGCAGTCGATGTCTAGGTGGATAGCACTTAACGGTAAATCGTGAGTCTGGAACCCTTTCGCCGTTTCTCGGACAGCTTCTTCAGTTTCATAGCCCCAGCGCGACTGATGGTAACCAAAAGCCCAACGGGGAGGAAGGGGAGGGCGTCCTGTTAACTCAGTGTAGCGATCGAGTAACTGTGCAGGTTTGCCAACCGTTAGGTAATAACGCAGTGCG
>JBFLZA010000030.1:0-25487 GCA_040756535.1 Cyanobacteriota bacterium | reverse complement strand
TTATGGCAAGTCCCAGAAACAATATTACTGATGAGCAACCAAGGACACGCCAATGTAGTTTTTTCCGTTGTTTTCAGCCCAGATAGCCGATTACTTGCTAGTGGTAGTGTAGATGGTACTGTCAAGTTGTGGGATTGCAGCACGGGTCAATGTCTAAGAGTGTTCCAGGGGCATACCAGTAATGTTTGGTCAGTTGCTTTCAGTCCAGATGGTCGCAGCATAGCTAGTTGCAGTGGGGACAATACTGTGCGTTGCTGGGATGTGAGTAGCGGAGAATGTATACAGATCTTGCAAGGACACATCAACCAAGTGTGGTCGGTTGTTTTCAGTCCTCAAGGTCAGACTTTAGCGACTGGCAGTGCTGATAATACTATAAAACTATGGGATGCCAGAACAGGACAATGCCTCAAAACATTTGAGAGCGATCGCACTCAAATTAGGTCAGTTGCCATGACGCCGGATGGTAAAATTATCGCTAGCGGCGGTGATGATTCCTTTGTGCGTTACTGGGATATCAGTACGGGTGAGTGTTTCCGCATCTGCAAAGGACACGCACAGGCAGTGCTTTCAGTCGCTTTTAGTCCTGATGGCAAGACCTTAGCCAGTTGTAGCGAAGATACGACAGTCAGATTGTGGGACACTTTATCAGGTCAGTGCTTTAAGACCCTACAAGCGCATACCCACAGGATTTCATCGATTGCTTTCAGTCCAGACGGCAAAACCTTAGCCAGTTGCAGTGAAGATTATACGCTCAGACTGTGGGATACCAAGACGGGTCAATGCCTGAAAACAGTCTACGGGCAAAGTACTCCAGTGTATTCAGTAGCATTCTCTCCTCAAGGTGAGACTTTTGCTAGTGGCGATCGCACAGTGAGGTTGTGGAATGTCAAAACGGGGCAGTGTCTTAAAAGCTTACAGGGATATACCGCTCGCATTGCGTCTGTCGCATATAGCCCGGATGGTCATCTTCTAGCAAGTAGCTCTTATGACTCTACCGTAAAGTTGTGGGATGCCACAACAGGACAGTGCCTCAAAACTTTCCAGGTTCATACTGCTTGGTTCTGGGGAACTGCTATCAGTCCTGATGGTAAAACGTTGGCGAGTGGCGGTGGCGACCATACGGTAAAGATTTGGAATATCAAAACAGGGCAGTGTCTTGCGACTTGCACCGACCACGAGGGTTGGGTGTTTAGAGTGGCTTTTAGCCCGAATGGTCATATCCTCGCTTCTGGTAGTGCTGATAATACCGTAAAGCTATGGGATATCAGTACAGGGAAAGTCTTGAGAACTTTCACCGGACATACGGGTTGGGTTTGGTCTGTTGCCTTTAGTCCTTGTGGCAATATTCTGGCAAGTAGCAGTAGTGACAATACCGTGAAGTTTTGGAATGTCACTACTGAACAATGCCTTAAAACGCTACAGGGACACGAAAGCAGCGTGTCGTCAGTGATGTTCAGTCCCGATGGTACAAGGTTGGCAAGTGGCAGTCACGACCTCACCGTAAGGGTATGGGATGTCAGTACAGGTGAATGCTTGAACGTTCTCCAAGAACACAACAATTGGGTTTGGTCGGTTGCTTACAGTCCGGATGGTCATACCCTTGCCAGTGCTAGCCAAGATGAAACCATTAAACTTTGGGATGCAAAAACGGGCGAGTGCCTAAAAACACTGCCAGTCCCCAAACCTTACGAGGGTATGAACATCACTGGCGTTACGGGTCTAACAGATGCCCAGAAATTGACGCTGAAAGCTTTAGGTGCAGTGGAGTTTGCAACAGACAGTTACCTCACTTGAATGGTGTAACGAAAATCGCCTGCCAAGAGCATGTCAGTGCAAGCAAGCAATGAATCGTAGGTTGGGTTTCGCTAACGCAAGGACTCAACCGAAAAAACCAGAGGGTTAGGTTTCGTGCCTCAACCCAACCTACAAAGGTGACATGCTCCTCCCATGCATTTGGGCGGGAGTGTCAAGTTCCGTTCCAGGCAGTGGCTAACCGACTCATTTCCTAGCCAGAATCGTAGTTAGGAATTAGAGGATTATCAACTGAAGCTGTTATGAGTAACTTGCACCAGTCAGGGGCTATGAAGGAAATTACGCTAGAGTGGCAAGAATTTGGACGGACGAAAATTTATACCATTTATGACCAACAGCCGAGTAAAAATCTCGGAACGGTTCGGATTGGTCGCAATCCAGCAGAGTGTGACATCGTTTTAAGCGATCCAACGGTATCGGGCTTACACGTTGAAATCTTTTTTAATGCTTCTACTCAAACTTTTCTCTTGCGGAACCTTCGTTATAGTAATCCTCCAATTGTCGATGACCGGCAAATTGTGGCGGAATTGGTGGCTTTACGTTCAGGAAGCATCATCTATTTAGGGCAACTGGAACTTAGAGTGGTGGGTGTTTCTCTGCATCAGTCCAGTAATGGTATTGCGCCAACTATTTTACTTCCACCTCAACCTTTGGGAACTATTCCTTCATCAATACCTGCTGGGGTTTTCTATGGGCTAGAGTGTCCCAAGTGTCATCGAGTTTCACCTTATGAACGGATGGAGTGGGGATGTCAGTGGTGTGGTACTTCCTTGGCGGCAGCGTCTAGTGTTTTAATGTCGCCTAATCCTTAGAGAATTGGATGGGAAATGGAAAACCGCAGATATAGCTATCGCCATAAAGGTTAGGACTTTCTTTAATAGCCTTCTGCCTTCTGCCTTCTGCCTTCTGCCTTTTGCTATAAACGCAGATGTACAGGACTTTATGATCGGGTTTTAAGGATGGAATAACAATGAATTCTGCCCCTTTGCGGATACAGTTGAGTTGGGATGACCCAGCAACAGGAGATAGGCGAGAACCGACACTGGCTGTTCCCGTTGCACTGGGGCGTGATTTCAATGGAATGCCTGCCCAAATTCAAGGGCGTCCTGTCTCCCGCATGGTACTTGATAGTGTTGAGGTTTCTCGCTTCCATGCCTTGATTGATACAGAGGGTAGCGGGTTGGTACTGATTGACCAAAATAGCCGCAACGGTACTGTTGTGAATGGTAACCGTGTTGCGGCAAGCGATCGCACTTTCTTGGCTAATGGTGATACGCTACAACTTGGCCCTTACCACATTTCTGTGTCCTTTGGTGTGAGGACACAACTGTCTTCCCCTTCCAGAAATTCCCAGATTTTCTTTAATCCCACCACCGGCTTACCCGACCCCAACCCGTCTCCCCTGCCGCCTATAGGGACACAGCAAACTGTGTCCTTTCCACCTCCATTGTTTCAGGCATTGGAAGTGACGGTGCAAGACCTTCATGCAACAGGATTAACTGTCGATGAAGTGGATTATGCAACGGTTGGGGCAGGGTTGGGTAGTTTTGTTTGGGTGGATTTATTGAGAATTTGCGGGGTGAAATGCGATCAAATTGCTGCACTGGGCGTTAATCCTCAGCCTTATAGTCGTTATCAGCAACTGTGTCTGTATTCGCAAATTCCATTACATGAACGGTTGCGATCGAATTCGGATTCTTGTCCTGATAATATCTGGGGTTGGCCGAGTTACGCTCTACGGGAAGCATGGCATGATGCAATTCGGGGGCGTTTGGGGGGGTTGAAATATCTATGGCAGGTGTTTGCAGAACCCACATTTGCCCAAACCTACACCCCTCGCGCTAGGAATGTGTTTGCTTCGTTGGATCGAGAAGCGAAGCGAATTGGATGGGAACAGGTGTTTCGTTATGCAAGTGTGCGTGCGATTCGGAAAACCACAGATGGACGTTATGCGATCGCATATTCCCGCACTACCACCGGACAGCGCAACCATGCCTTCTTAATTACTCGTTACCTGCACTTGGCAACGGGGTATCCGGCGATTAAGTTTCTCCCCGATTTGCAAGCGTATCGGGAGAAAACCCAAGATTTTAAGTCCGTGGTGAATGCTTACGAGAATCATGAGCATATTTATGAGCATTTAGAAAAATATGGGGGTACAGTACTGATTCGGGGCAGAGGAATTGTGGCGTCAAGGATTGTACAGCGCGTGTACGAAGCACGATGGCGTAACCCACAAATTAGGTTAGTACATTTAATGCGATCGCCAAAACCCCTTGGCAACAAATTTGGTTCTTCCCAACGACGGGTGGAAAACCACTATGAATTTCAACCCTTCAACTGGCCCAAAGCCTGTTGGGGTGGAGAACTCAGGGAAATGTTAGAAAAAGCTGACCCCCAAGAACGACAACGCTTACTCGCGGACTGGGGCGGGACAACGACCGCTCAACGTCGCGATTGGCAGCATATTGTTACAGAAGGACTTAAGTTTGGCTGGTACAAAATTGAGTTTGGGGAAGTGGAACGGGTTGAACGTGAAAAAAACTGTATTGTTACTTACATTCAGGAAAAGAATTTTAAAGGACAAATGCGTCTAGAAGCTGACTTTATTATTGATGCTACAGGTCTTGATGCAAATGTAACCGCCAGTCCTCTACTCAATGATTTAGTGACGCATTACAATTTACCGCTCAATCCTTTGGGACGTTTGAGTGTGAGCAATGATTTTGAATTAGTAGAAATGCACGTATCACGGGGTCGGATGTATGCAGCAGGTGCGATTACGTTAGGTGGCCCCTATGCGGCTGTGGATAGTTTTTTAGGGTTGCAGTATGCTGCTTTGTGTTCTGTCGATGCCATTACCGCTACCAAAGCCCCTGGAATTCATCCATTAAACTTTGTTAGTTCCTTATTTCAATGGTTAAAGTGGGTTGCTAATCAATCACCCTATTGATGGGATATTAAAAAATCATCGGAATAATCAACAATTTAAACCACAGAGCTAGGCGCAGACCTTGCCGTAAGCTACACAGAAAAAAGGAAATCAACGCTTAACCTAAAAACAAGTTTATTCAATTTAAATAATACTTCAATAACTTACAGCATTTTTCCCCTTCCCCTTTCCCCCTTCCCCCTTCCCCCTTTCCCTTCCCCATGACTCCCACTCTTCTTGGTCGTTGGCAAACTCGCTTATTACTCCTTGCTACAATCGGTGTTCTTGTAACGATACCATTTTCCTTGGGTATCATTGGCCCTGGTACTAGTTCAGTATTTTTCTGGATACTTGTATATGTAGCGTTGTTGGGTTGTCTCTGGGATATCCTTTACAGTTATCTTCAGAGGTTTCGTTGGGATCGAGATTGGCCAGGAGCCTTACAACTGCTTACCGGAATTTGGGAAGGGATTTTTATTGCTTTTTGGGTAAGATTAATCGGTTTACCTAACGGGCAGGAATTCTCTGTATTTTGGTTTATCATCCACTACAGCTTAGTCTGGTTGAGTGTTTACATAGCCTCGCAAATGCTGATGCGGATTTTATTTCCTCGTTGGCGGTTTAAAGGTGGACAATGGTTGTGATTTGTGAGTTTTTCAGTCCTATACTCCATAGACTGAGGGCACGATAGTATCGTGTCCCTCCAAAAACATTGATTAACAAGCTAAAAAATATTGAATCTGCATAGCTCAAAAGTAGGATGATTGTGAGGCAGGCATCTGTCTGCCAAGAAGATTGATTAGTGAGTAGAGAAACTTATGAATATAAACATAAGGAGAATTTCATGAAGTTATATTACTTTCCTACAACACGAGCAGTGCGTCCTCGATGGTGCCTTGAAGAGATGGGCATTCCCTACGAGTTGATACGACCTACTGCAGCCATGATGTCACAACCTGAATACCGAAAGTTACATCCTCATGGCAAAGTGCCGGTTCTGGTTGATGGGGATATCATCCTTTTCGAGTCGGCTGCAATTTGTACTTATTTAGCCGATAAGTATCCAGAGAAACATTTAATTCCAGCCGCAGGAACAGCAGCACGAGGTTACTACTATCAGTGGCTGTTTTATGCAACAGTTACTCTGGAGCAACCTGTAGAACAATTCATGTTTAATGTTCTACCCCATCTCCCTGAAAAGGTGTTGCCGAAGAAAAAACGTTCAGAACTCTCAACAGATGAAGCATTGCAATGGTTTGCCCAAGTGGCAGAACCTGTAAAAGAGGCGCTGACCGATAAAGCTTTTATAGTAGAAAACCAATTTTACACAGCTGATATTATCCTGGGTGGAGTTTTATTGTGGGCACTCAAATTAGGTATGTTGCGTGACCATCCATCGCTAAAAGCTTATATTGAAAATTTAATGGAGCGTCCTGCTTTAAAGCGAGCTGATGAAGATGTATATACGAAAGTAAACTCTTAATCAGTAGCGAGTTCTAATTAATCGTTTTTATCAGCAGTAGGAAAAAGCCACTATGGCTAGTCTTGAAAAGTGTATTGAATGTGGGGGATTAGTCAGTTCTCAAGCTGCTGAATGTCCCCGCTGCTCAACCCGGTATCCGTTAGGTGTCAAGTGTGTTGTTTGTAGCAAAATGCTGAAACGTTCAGCTGCGATTAAGATATCAAAAGATTATGGTGATATTGGACTCCCAACTTCAGTTAAATTTTTCCACTATGCTTGTCATCAGCAAGTGAGTCAGCTAAGGGTTAGCCGTTCGAGAACCAGTTGCCCTGTCTGTAGACACTCCATTGAATTTGATACCAGTAGTTCTGTAAGCTGTCCTAATTGTGGGCAAAAGTTCCCAACACATCTCAAAAACCCATCTTTTGCTCCTTGCTGTTATTGTGGATTTCCTCTTAACAAGAATTTAGAAGTAGCGGTTAAAGAAGCCCAGCGTCAGTATTTAGATGGCTGGGTTACAGAAACGGTTTACGCTCACAAAATGTGTTACACCCCCCAGAGACAAGCAGAAGAGCAAATTCAGCAAAAAAAAGAACAGCGTGAAACAGCAAGAGCTAATCAAGCCAATACCAATCGACTCCGAACAAAAAAACAAGCAGACAAACGCAGAGAAACTCTAGCGACTTCAATTACTTTAGGCTTAGCCCTAGGTTTAATTGTGGGAGGGTTAGGAGGAGGACTTTCTCATGTCGTATTTGGCTTTGGCTCTAGTTGGAAAAGTGTTGCTTTGGGGGGATTTTGTAGCGTTTCTCTTTTGACTGGTGTTGCAGTTTGGATAGTCAGTTTTTTTGAGTAAAAGGGTTAACCTCAAGAGTAAGGTTTATTACTGATACCTAGTCATTTCAGTTGTTAAATCTGTCCTAACCTTTATGGCGGCAGATATAAATCGGGTGCATCAACGCTACATAACACACCCTAATTATGGAACTCTAGCGCTTGGATGATTTCGCAGGAGTCTGAGTTGGTTTCTTAGCCTGACTCATGGGATACAACTTATAGTTATTGATTGCAGCGCTAGCAGCTTTAACCACATCACTATCACAATCCCGTAACGCCAAACTGAGCAAGGGAATTACTGTTTCTGACTTAATTTTCCCTAAGGCTTCAACCGCCGCTTGACGCACTAGCGGTTCTGAATCTCGACTCAATTTTCCTAATAAAGGGATTGCTCGTTGAATTTCTGCTTTGATGCCTTGGGAAGTAGCAATCGAGCCTAACGCTGATGCGACTAATTCACGAATTCGACTATCAGGGTGATTGGCATATTCTGTTATCGTTGGTATCGCTGTAACTTGACCATAATTCCTCAATCTTATTATCTCTTTGCCTAAATCTTTAGCTTTTTTTTGGGTCGTCTTGTGACCGTTTTGAGCAGAAGGTTGAGAATTATCTGATGAAGTACTAAAAATAGGAGGTTCTGTGGCAGTTGTTGTAATTTCTACATTAGTCTGTTCTAGAACTTGTTCTTTTACTTCGTCTTGAGATTCGTTGGTTGTAATATCAACGTTTTGCTCTAAGGGTAACGTTACCTGTTCAGGTTGATTTTTGTAGTGTTCTTCGAGAGTCTGAGAAGATTCAACAGAGTCCTGAAACCACAAATCACTAGTATCTGGTAAGCTTTCAGTTGTTTGGGTTGGTGTGACTGGCTCATTCTCCTGAAAAGTTACAGGCTCATTCTCCTGAGAAGTTACAGGCTCATTCTCCTGAGAAGTTACAGGCTCATTGTCCGGGAAAGTTACAGGCTCATTGTCCGGGAAAGTTACAGGCTCATTGTCCGGAAAAGTTACAGGCTCATTGTTCTGAGAAGTTACTGGCTCATTGTCCGGGAAAGTTACAGGCTCATTGTTCTGAGAAGTTACTGGCTCATTGTCTTGAAAAGTTACAGGCTCATTGTTCTGAGAAGTTACAGGCTCATTGTTCTGAGAAGTTACTGGCTCATTATCCGGAAAAGATAGAATTGCTTCATCGAGTTGAGGCTCTTGATGTGTTTCCTGTTCCTCAACTGTTTGGGTTAGCTGCGTTGGAGAATTGTCTTTTAAGGACGTAATAGCGTCCTGAAGTTGAATTTCCAGATTTCTCTTTAATTCCTCGGTTGCCTGAGCTAACTTAGCCTGATAGTCTTCTTGCAAAAATTTGACAGCTTCTTGCATTCGAGCCTCATGGTTGCTCTCTAATTCTTCAAAGGTTTTGCGAGTTTGGCGTTTTTGATTGTCAATTTTTTGTTGCAAGTACCAGTAAGTTAAGGCGACTCCGACTAGTGCCAGAACTGACAAAATTGATGCGCCCATGAGTTCCTCCAGGCTTGACCAATGCTAGATTGCTATTATCCAACAAAATGCGATCGCTCTTATCCCAAGTTCTGAATTTGCTCGGTTAAGCTGACTGTCAATAGCGGTAATCGTGTGAGTTAATCGCATCATCAAAAATTTTCCCAAAAGTACTGCTCATGTCTGTAAGCGTCTCGCAGTTGTTCCACGGCAGCTAGAGAGAAGACAGATTTAACGATGGCGGCTAATTTACCCCAAGCGAGTAAGTGAGATTCAGTCGCAGCGTGTTTGAACTGATGCTGGTAGAAGGTTGTCCAAAACTCTGGTGCTTGTTGAGTTTTCCACCGATTCCGCCAACGCTTGCGCCAGCGAACAAAATCTTGCGCGGTGGGTGCCTCTACGTCTAACTTCGGGGGAAAGTCGGCATAGCTGACAAACTTGCTTACACCTTTGCCGTGTATGTATACGACATGCTGCCAGCAGTCGATGCGGTAAATCTGGTCTAGATTGAGATTAAACAGCAGAGCAACTGTTTCTTCTGTTACAAATCGCACCAGCGGATGAAGTGCAGAAGACTTGTGATTAATTTTTGATTCCCTGATGATCGGCGCTTTCGCCGAAAGTGTTGATACCATAGTAAGTGTTTCCCATTTAATGGGGCATTGGCGATTGCTCTTGCGTTTGCCAGACGGGGAGAGCGATCGCTTTTCAATATTTGTGATTATCTTAAGGTGCAATTGCACCGATAGTCAAGTATGGGTTTAGTCAGGCTAAAAATTCGAGAACTGGCGGCAGAGAAAGGCTGGACCCTGAAGGAAGTTGCCGACCGTTCGGGAGTAATGTATAACACGGTCAAAAGCTATGCTCGCCGTTCTGAGTTGTCAATGGTTGACTTTACCGCTATCTATAAGTTGGCTCGCACGTTTGATGTGATGATTGAGGACTTGGTTGAGATTTTGGAGGAGTAGAGGCGATCGCCTTTTTGATTACTTGCTGGATAAGTGTTCAACAAAATTCTGATGTTCTGCTGTAGCTATCCCTTGGTGCACGACTTGCAATACCCTGGCTAAATTTCCAGCTAGTAATGCGGATTTTTCTAACCACAAGCCTGGAAAGATTTCGCTGCAAATAATACCGTCTGCATTCGGTTGAAGCTGGATATATTCGCCCTCTTTTAACCGAAACCAATCGAATTGGCGATCGTACACACGCCAAACTAAATACTCTTGTACCTGATTGCGACGGTAAACTTTGAGTTTGTCGTGCAAATCGATAGAAACGGAACTGGCAGCAATTTCAACAATAAGTTCTGGCGCACCCTCAACATAATCATCATCACTAATGCGAGACTGTCCTCCTACCTCAATCCTCAATAAAGCATCGGGTTGCGGTTCATTATCGGCATCCAGACGTACCGTCGTATTATCCGCTAACCCTAGCCCAGGAGTGGCTGCCCAGTAATTACCCAACCAAGTCATGATTCGAGCGTGGGGTTCTCCATGTCTTCTGATGCGTAACGGTGATGCCATATAAACCATTCCTTCTATCAATTCCGCTTTTTTCACCTGGGGCATGGCATGGTAGCGGCGCTCAAATTCGATGCGGGTAAGTCTATCGCCGTTTTCTAGAGGTGGAATAGTTAGGGTTGAGGCAATCGTAGGTTGGGGTGTCATTGTTTTCTCTTCCTCTAGATGATTGAGGACTTGGTAAAAATTTTAGAGGAGTAGATTAGGTAAGGGGCGGGCAAGATGCCCACCCCGCAAGATTACTATCTAAAACTTCCTAGACAAATTGAGTGGGTTCAGGTTCTTGCCAGAAAAAAGGATATTCCTCTGGAGTCGTTGATAGCCCTGCTTTGACAGGATTTTGCCTGATATACTCCCAAGTATCCTGAAACTCCTGTTCATTCCTGTTAATCCTGTCATATCGCTCACTTTGCCAAACTGTGCCGATATGCTTCATCACCTTAGGAACTTGCTTAGAACTATAGCTTTTAATGCTATGCATAATGCTGCTGAGTGACCAAAACTCATTTTCCGACTTAAGCCAAGGCTGAATGAGCATATGCACATGATTGGGCATTACCACCGAGACAAAAATTTCATATCTCTGTTTATTGAAGAATTTACAGGCACTAAAAACAACTTCTCTAGCTTCTAGAGTTAGCTCTAACTTTTCCCAAGTATTAAAAGTAATAAATGAGTTCTTGTTCTATAACTGCTAGGTATTATGCTAATCTTACCCTGATACTTATTTTCCTTTAAGTACTTGTTAAACAAAATACTAGGGTATATGTATTTTTCACCATCAAAATCTTTTTTGGGGGATTCTGTCAAAAAATCTATAAGTTCTTTTCTGCCATCAAAAGAATGTAAAATTCTCTCAATTTCCTCTAAATTATCAGCCTGTTCAATTTCATCAGCTTTGTTAACTCCTAACAATAAACTGGTATTGGCTGAATCATCCAAGTCAACAACTAAAACCCGTTTACCCTTTTTTGCGAGTTCATAGGCAAGATTCACGACTAAAGTAGTTTTACCAACGCCTCCCTTGGCTGCATGAATCGCAATTGTACGCATTTGGGAAGGAGGTGGCGGCGGTGGTGGTGGATTTTCAATACATTCAAGAATTATGTCTGCTTGTTCAGAGGCATCGATTGCGCGGAGAAGTTCCTCCATTCTGTCAAGGGCACGAAAAGTCTCTTTCTCAGAGAAGGTATGATTGTGCGCCCAGTTGTTGCGGGTAGTGCGTAGTTGTCTAACCAAGGCACGTTCATCAGGACTGAGAGTTCTTCGGAAGACATCATTCCATTGATCCCACATCACTAACAGCAGAGCAGAAACATCCTGCCGCAAGATTTCTGCAACATTACGCTTCAGATTGGGGTCTTTTGGCATACTGGGTGTTGCGGCTTCAATCCAGCGATCGCCGTAAACTGAACGCATTTCTTGCTCAACATAGGGATACAAACCCTGATGTAGAAGTCCCAATGCTCTGCCGACTAGTTCGTGGTTACTTGTCATTGTGATATTTTAGATTAAACAAAAATAGTTCAGCGCCTCATACAACTAACCCTAACAAGGATAGTCATTCATACTCTTTAACTAGTCTGGCCCAAGATAATTTCAATATCCACTCTTGTGCAGTAGGTGTCTCGCCTGCAATTAAGTAAGGGGCGGGCAAGATGCCCACCCCACAAGAAATTGAACAATCATCAACTTGTAAGTTAAATGTCCAAGAGCTTAAATCTTGACTTGCGGGACAGGCATCTTGCCTGTCCAATCTGTCACAAAGCTCAATCAGATTCCTATTAAAAAATCCCCCACCCGAAGGCAGGGGATTGTATTTAATTACCTAGAAAGCTAATCTTCAGTTAACTTGTTAACCGAACTTACCAGCCGTCGAAGCAATTAGGAATGCTGCGTAGGTGAGGATATAGCCAACCGTGAAGTGAACTAGACCCGTCAACCAACCTTGAACGATAGACAAAGCAACAGGCTTATCTTTCCAGCTAACTAAGTTCGCCAAAGGAGTGTGCTCGTGTGCCCAGACTAGAGTTTCGATCAACTCTTGCCAGTAACCGCGCCAGCTAATCAGGAACATGAAACCGGTTGCCCAAACCAGGTGTCCGAATAGGAACATCCAAGCCCAGACAGACAAGTTCGTTGTACCGTAGGGGTTATACCCGTTAATCACCTGAGCGGAGTACAGCCAGAGGTAGTCGCGCAGCCAACCCATAATATAGGTCGAAGACTCATTAAACTGAGCCACGTTACCTTGCCAAACGCCTAGATGCTTCCAGTGCCAGTAGAAGGTGACCCAACCCAGGGTGTTGAGCATCCAGAACGTAGCTAGGAAGAAAGATTGCTCCCAAGCAGATGTTTGGCAAGTGCCGCCCCGACCGGGACCGTCGCAGGGGAAGGTAAAACCGAAGTCTTTTTTATCCGGGAACAGCTTGGTACCACGGGCATCCAATGCACCCTTGACGCAAATCAGGGTGGTGGTGTGCAGACCCAATGCGATCGCATGGTGAACCAGGAAATCGCCAGGACCAATCGTCAAGAACAGAGAGTTCGTGCTGTCGTTGATTGCATCCAGCCAGCCGGGTAACCAGACATTGCCGTAGTTCGGCCAAGCTGTGTGAGCGATACTGTCAGGATTGGACAACAACACATCCATTCCATACAATGCCTTACCATGAGCCGCCTGAATGAACTGAGCAAATACTGGCTCAATCAGAATTTGCTTCTCAGGCGTTGCGAAGGCTTGCATCACGTCGTTGTGGACGTATATTCCTAAGGTGTGGAAACCCAGGAATAGAGAAACCCAAGACAAGTGCGAGATGATCGCCTCTTTATGCCTGAGTACCCGATCCAAAACGTTGCCTTTGTTTTGTTCGGGGTCGTAGTCACGAACCCAGAAAATCGCCCCGTGAGCAAACGCACCCACCATTAGGAAACCAGCAATGTACTGGTGGTGGGTGTAGAGTGCGGCTTGAGTGGTGAAGTCCTTCGCCATGAAGGCGTAAGGAGGCATCGCATACATGTGCTGTGCCACCAAAGAGGTAACGACTCCCAACGCAGCCAAGTGAATCCCTAACTGGAAGTGCAAGGAGTTGTTGTAAGTGTCATACAGCCCCTGGTGAGGCAAGTTGAATTGACCTTCACTCTTCCCGCCAAGCAAACCTGCTTTGGAGTTGAGCATCTCTTTGATGCTGTGACCAATCCCAAAGTTCGTCCGGTACATGTGACCGGCGATGATGAAAATCACTGCGATCGCTAAGTGGTGGTGAGCCATATCCGTCAGCCACAGAGACTGAGTCTGAGGATGGAAGCCACCCAAAAATGTTAGAATCGCTGTCCCAGCACCTTGGGATGTACTAAACATATGTTCAGCCGTATCCGGGTTCTGGGCATAAACACCCCAGTTACCACTAAAAAATGGTCTCAATCCCTCTGGATGCGGCAGGGTCGTCAGGAAGTTATCCCAACCAACGTGCTGTCCACGAGATTCGGGGATAGCCACATGAACCAAGTGACCCGTCCAAGCTAGAGAACTCACCCCAAATAAACCAGCCAGGTGGTGGTTTAACCGAGGTTCAGCACTCTTGAACCAAGCTAAGCTTGGACGGAAGTTGGGTTGCAAGTGCAGCCAACCGGCGAACAAGAAAAGCGCAGACAGCAATAAGAGGAATATTGCACCTTGGTACAAGTCTCCGTTGGTTCGGATACCAATGGTGTACCACCAGTGATAAACACCAGAATAGGCAATATTGACTGGGTTAACGGCACCCGCTTGCGTAAAGGCATCGACTGCCGGGGAACCGAATTGAGGGTCCCAAATCGCGTGAGCAATAGGACGGACATTGATTGGATCTTTAATCCATAGTTCAAAGTTACCTTGCCATGCGACGTGGAACAGGAGACCCGATGTCCACAAGAAAATGATTGCCAGATGACCGAAGTGAGAGGCAAAAATCTTTTGATAAAGATTCTCCTCCGTCATGCCATCATGGACTTCAAAGTCATGAGCCTGGGCAATCCCGTACCAGATCCGACGTGTTGTCGGATCTTGAGCAAGGTCTTGACTAAATTTGGGAAACTTTGTTGCCATCTGTCTTAGGAAATCCTCCTCGCTGACATATGAGCTTATGCAATGCTGCTGCTCATTTTCTGCCCCTTGTGACCCCCTGGAACTTTCGTTCCAGGTTTTAATTGGGTCTTAGGACAGGCAAGACACGTACAGGATGTATCTTGCTTAGATTTGGTATCAAATCAAAGATGTTTTATCCAATTGCGATGATTCGCGCTAGGAAGAACGCCCATGTGGTAACGATTCCTCCCAGGAGGTAGTGAGCTACCCCTACAGCCCGACCCTGGATAATGCTCAGAGCACGAGGCTGAATCGATGGGGCAACTTTTAATTTATTATGCGCCCAAACAATGGATTCAATCAGCTCTTGCCAGTAGCCACGACCACTGAACAAGAACATGAGACTAAACGCCCAAATAAAGTGAGCTCCCAAGAACAGCAATCCGTAAGCTGACAGAGCGCTGCCGTAGGACGTGATTACTTGAGAGGCTTGTGCCCACAAGAAGTCACGTAACCAACCGTTAATCGTGATGGCACTGGAGGCAAAGTTACCAGCCGTGATGTGAGAAACGGTACCATCTCCTGCTACTGTACCCCAAACATCCGATTGCATCTTCCAACTGAAGTGGAAAATCACGACCGAGATGCAGTTGTACATCCAGAACAAACCGAGGAACACATGGTCCCATCCTGAGACTTGGCAGGTGCCGCCACGTCCAGGACCATCGCAGGGGAAGCGGAAGCCCAGGTTAGCTTTGTCCGGAACCAGACGAGAGCTGCGAGCATACAGCACACCTTTGAGGAGAATCAGCACAGTAACGTGGATGGTAAATGCATGGATGTGGTGAACCATGAAGTCCGCCGTACCCAGCGCAATTGGCATCATCGCTACTTTGCCGCCAACAGCTACAATGCCGCCACCGAAAGCATAGCTAACCGGTTCTAGTGCATTGGGAGCTGTGTTTCCAGGTGCCAAGGTATGTATATTCTGAACCCACTGAGCAAACACGGGTTGCAGCTGAATTGCAGTGTCCGAGAACAGATCTTGAGGACGACCAAAAGCCCGCATCGTGTCGTTGTGAACGTACAGACCGAAGCTATGGAAGCCCAGGAAGATACAGACCCAGTTGAGGTGAGAGATGATCGCATCCCGGTGACGGATGACCCGATCCAGCAGATTGTTTTGGTTCACTACTGGGTCATAGTCCCGCACCATAAAGATAGCGCCATGAGCTGCACCACCCACGATTAGGAATCCACCAATCCACATATGGTGTGTAAAGATGGAAAGCTGCGTTGGGTAGTCGGTCGCCAGGTAGGGATACGGTGGCATTGCGTACATGTGCTGAGCCACGATGATGCTCAGCGAACCCATCATGGCAAGGTTAATTGCCAGTTGAGCGTGCCAAGAGGTGGTTAGCACTTCATAGAGACCTTTGTGACCTTCACCAGTGAAGGGCCCTTTGTGGTTCTCTAGAATTTCCTTCATGCTGTGACCAATGCCCCAGTTCGTCCGGTACATGTGGCCAGCAATGATGAACAGTACTGCCAGAGCCAAGTGATGGTGGGCTGTATCGGACAACCACAAGCCTCCCGTGATTGGGTTCAGACCGCCTTTGAACGTGAGGAAGTCAGCATACTGACCCCAATTTAACGTAAAGAACGGCTTCAAACCCTGCTCAAAGCTGGGATAAAGCTCAGCCATCAAGCCACGGTTCAAGATGAACTCATGGGGTAATGGAATATCCCCAGGAGCCACTCCAGAATCTAACAGCTTGTTCACCGGCAAAGCGACGTGGATTTGGTGACCTGCCCAAGACAAGCAGCCCAATCCAAGCAAACCAGCCAAGTGGTGGTTCATCATGGATTCCACGTTTTGGAACCATTCCAGTTTAGGAGCCCGCTTGTGATAGTGGAACCAGCCAGCGAACAGCATCAGGGCTGCCATCACTAGGGCACCAATCGCAGTGCAGTACAGCTGGAAGGTATTAGTGAAACCAGCAGCACGCCAAAGCTGGAAGAAACCAGATGTGATTTGAATGCCGTGGAAGCCGCCACCGACATCCGCATTCAAAATATCTTGACCCACAATGGGCCAAACAACTTGAGCACTTGGTTTGATGTTTAGAGGATCGGTTAGCCAAGCCTCATAGTTAGAAAATCGAGCGCCATGGAAATACATGCCGCTCAACCAAACAAAGATGACAGCCAAGTGACCGAAGTGAGCGCTGAAAATTTTACGAGATACGTCTTCTAGGTCACTGGTATGACTATCGAAATCATGGCTGAGAGCGTGAAGGTTCCAAATCCATGTTGTTGTTTTTGGACCTCTAGCCAGGGTGCGGTCGAAGTGACCAGGCTTAGCCCACTTCTCGAAAGAAGTTGGTACCGGGTCTTTATCGACAACCACCCTAACCTTACGCTCTCCCTCAGGAGGGCTAATTGTCATGAGGAATCTCCTCTCTAGACAAGGAACGAGAACTACTCCCAAGGGGGAGTTGGATGTTTAGGTGGAGGAAAGCAGTGCTATATAAAAAAATTGCCTTCCTTAATAAAACTGTAAAGCGAGAAGTCCCCTTTGAGTAGGTCAAAGGCGATACCTTCTGTATGTTGATGATAGGACTTGCCTTTGAAAGTCTTTGGCCGCACTTAACAATAATTCAAATTTGAGCAAATCAAGGGCTTCTTTGGCTTGGAGCGCAAAAGCACCCGGAAAAAAGTCAATAGGAATTGGCATAAAATTTACAAAACGCAATATTTAAAGTTTGAAGGATCAAAATGTAAAGAAGGATTGCACCAAATCCCCTCTGCCAAAGGGTTTCTTAATTTCGTTGTCGTTAAGAATTGGATTGAGGCGGCATAAAATTGCAAAAGCAAATAATCTCAATAGCAAAAATCTATATATGCTTCTATAGATCCAAAAAAGATGGGTCAGATGCACTATGACTCGCAAAAAGGATCAATTTAAATCCGATTCCCTCTAAAGAGGTAAAACCATATTTAGCTATAGTGCCTAGTAACAGCTTCAGTTAAGATGGATTGCCGGTGGCAGTAAGGAGATTGCGTGTTGGGTAGGAATCGCCGATGGACAACTGTTCTTTCTTTCCTGATGACTGCGGTCATGGTAATAGGTTTGGTGGGATGCGGCGATCGCATCAAGACATCACAACCGTTTAACAGCGATCGCATAACCGAACCTCAGCGAATGGGGCAACTTTCAGAAGTCGCACCGCCCCCAGTCATCGGGCAACTGAGCCAGAGCTTAAAAGCTTATCAGCCTCAAGTCACAATTCTCAGTCCTAGGGCTGATGAAGTTGTCCAAGATACAACCGTATCTGTACGATTGCAAGTCCAGGATTTACCAGTCTTTAAAGACCCAGATTTAGGCTTGGGTCCCCATTTGCATCTGATTTTGGACAACCAACCCTACCGAGCCGTCTATGATTTAGACCAACCGATAGTCTTTGAAGACTTACCCCCTGGCACTCACACCCTGCGGGTGTTTGCCTCCCGTCCTTGGCATGAGAGTTTCAAAAACGAAGGAGCCTATGCCCAGACAACCTTTCACATCTTTACCAAGACTACTGATAACAACCCCGATCCAGCGCTCCCCCTGCTAACCTATAGCCGTCCTACAGGCAGCTACGGAGCCGAGCCAATCCTGCTCGACTTTTACCTAACCAACGCACCTCTGCATCTAGTTGCTCAAGAGAATCCTGACGATGACATTGCTGATTGGCGCATTCGCGTCACAGTCAATGGTGAAAGTTTCGTTCTTGATCGCTGGCAGCCTGTTTATCTCAAAGGATTTAAACCGGGCAAAAACTGGGTACATTTAGAGTTTCTCGATGAACAGGGAAACCCGGTTAAAAATGTTTTTAATGACACGGTACGCGTCATTACTTACGAACCGAAAGGAAAAGACACTCTTTCTAAGCTAGTACGGGGTGAACTTTCCCCTGACGCAGCGAGTGGAATTGTAGGCCCCAATTACAAAGCACAGCCAACACCCATCCCCTCACCAGAAGTAACGCCGGCCCCCATTCCATCTCCCACAGTAGAACCAACACCCATTCCATCTGTTGCTCCTTCTGTTGAAGAAACACCGACTTCCGAACCCGTAGCACCGGAAGAAGAACCCATTCCTGAAGAAGAAGCGGCACCTACCCCAAGCGAAGCTCCCGTACCCGTAGAAGTACCCACTCCAGAAGCTGAAGTGATGCCAGCTCCGGTGATTGAGCCAGTACCAGTACCAACAGACTCGGAAAAGTCCCGGTTCGGTAATTTCTTCAAGCGCTTCCGACGCTCAGCAGAAGCTCCTAGCCTGTCACCGGAACAACCTGAAGAACTGGAAGTTCCTGCTGGCGAACCTACTACTGTTCCTGCTCCACCCGAACAAACATCAGAACCGGAAGCTTCGCCTACTCCCAGTGAATCTCCAACAATAGAAGCACCGACTGCTGAAGAGGTGTCACCAACCCCCAGTGAATCTCCAGCGCCTGTAGAAGAACCGACTCCAGATGAGGAAGCGGCACCTACAGCCCCCGCTACCCAGGAAAAGTCCCGGTTCGGTGATTTCTTCGATCGCTTCCGCCGTCCAGCAGAAGCTCCTAGCCTGTCACCGGAACAACCCGAAGAACTAGAAGTTCCTGCTGGCGAACCTACAATTGTTCCTGCTCCACCCGAACCAGCATCAGAACCGGAAGCTTCACCGACTCCCAGTGAGTCCCCTACTGTAGAAGCACCGACTTTAACAGAGGAAGCTTCGCCTACAACCCCCCCAACCCAGGAGAATTCTAAAGCCAAAGGTTTCTTCAATCGATTCCGTCGTCCAGCAACCGCTCCCAGTCCATCACCTACATTGCCGGGGGCACAAGAAGCTCCGTCTCCCGAACCAACGGCTCTCCCTGAACAATCCGAGTCACAAGTAGAAACCACTCCAGTACCAGAAACCTTAGTAATTCCCAGCGAACCTCCAGCATCTCCAGAGGAACAAACACCAGAAACTGAATCTGTAGAAGTCGAACCTAGCCCAGTAATTGAGCCAGTACCTGTTAGACCGATACAGCCTGAAAAATCTGCTAAAGGTTTCTTAAAGCGTTTCCAACGTCCATCGCTCAACGAACCAGCCCCAGGTTCGGGTTTACCGCCAACTTTACCGGAAATTGTAGAGACACCAGTCCCACAATCTTCAGCTTCAGATTCATCTACTCTCCCATCTCAAGAGGTCGCACCAACTCCAGACTCGGCAACAGAAAATTCACCAGCCGCTTCTGATTCTCAACGCTCTACCTCTAGCCCTGAAACAGAGGGTACTCAAACGCCAACACCCAATTTGGAAGAAGTCTTAATTTCTCCACCTGCACCCAATCCATCTCCTCGAATTATTCAAGCTCCGGTTGATGCAGTGCCAGATATTCCCAGCCGTTTCCTGAAAAAATCAGCAGCAGATGTCCCAGTCGAGGCTCCTCCCATCTCAGAGGTACCAGCAGAGAATTCAGAAGCAACAAATGTTCCTATAGGGAAAGAAGGCAGCAATTGATGAGAGTTGAGCCGATAAAGCAGTTGATTGAACAATCATGAGGCAAGAATTTCAATGAGTAAGTCCAAAGCTGGATACAAGCCCCCGACTTAAGTCGTGGAGAGAAAGAAAAATTTCCCTTGTTTCCAGCCTCCGGATTTATCTGTGGGGTCACTCCAAAATTTAAAATCCAAAATCTAAAATCGAATGACAGTTCGCGTCCGAGCGCCAAATCTTCCCCAAGACCAAGTCTGGCTGAATACAGACCATCCCTTATCACTCAAAAATTTAAAAGGGCGAGTAGTCCTCTTAGATTTTTGGACTTACTGCTGCATTAACTGTCTGCACGTCCTGCCAGATTTGAAATACTTAGAACAAAAGTACAAAGATAGCCTGACTGTTATTGGTATTCACTCCGCTAAATTTGACAACGAGAAAGAAACGGAAAACATTCGTCAAGCGATCCTGCGCTACGATATCGAGCATCCAGTTCTAGTGGACAGGAACTTTGATGTTTGGGAACAGTATGCGGTTCGAGCTTGGCCAACCTTGATGGTTATTGACCCGGAAGGATATGTCGTTGGCAATGTATCGGGTGAGGGCAACCGGGCTGTTTTGGATCGACTCGTTGACCAAATTATTCGAGAACACCAAAAAAAAGGAACAATCAACTTTCACGAACTCCACCTCACCCTGGAAAAACAGCGACAACCCCTAGCTACACCTCTGGCTTTTCCGGGTAAAGTGTTGGCAGATGAAGCAGGTAAGCGGTTATTTATTGCTGACTCGGGTCATCACCGTATCATTATCAGTACGCTCACTGGTGAAGTTCAGTATGCGATCGCAACTGGTAAACCTGGTCTAACTGACGGTTCCTTTGCGGAGGCGCAATTTTTTTCGCCTCAAGGAATGGCATTGGATGTCCAGAAACACTTGCTTTACGTTGCGGATACTGAAAACCACTGTCTGCGGCAAGTTAACTTGACGACTCAGCAGGTAACAACAATTGCCGGTACTGGCGAACAAAGTCACCAAATCGAGCCTCATAGGGGTCAAGCTTTAGAAACTGCGTTGAATTCTCCTTGGGATTTGGAAAAAGTAGGTGATAGCCTCTTCATTGCGATGGCAGGCTCTCACCAAATATGGGAAATGCAGCTAGAAACGGGTAAAATCAGGACTTACGCAGGTAGGGGGGCAGAAGCTTGCCTTGACGGTTCCCTCGATGAAGCCGCATTTGCTCAACCTAGCGGACTTACTACTGACAGACGAGAGCTATATATCGCTGATAGTGAAGTTAGCTCAATTCGGGCTGTTGGTTTAGTAAACAATCTGCCAGTACGAACTGTTTGCGGTAGTGGTGAACTTTTCGGGTTTGGGGATGTTGATGGCGACGGTTCGGAGGTGAGGCTTCAACACTGCTTGGGTATTGAATATACCCAAAATTACCTCTGGGTTGCTGATACCTATAATCACAAAATCAAACGCATTGACCCTTCCACTGGCAATTGCCTGACAATGTTGGGGGATGGCACCGCTGGTCTTCAAGATGGTCAAGGGACTAAAGCTCGATTTTCGGAACCATCGGGTTTAAGTGCTATTGCCGCTTACCTCTACGTTGCCGATACCAATAACCACGCTATTCGTCGCGTCGCTCTCGATACCCTTGAAGTAACAACATTAGAATTTCCCGGCTTGTGTGCCCCCGATGTCTGTTTTCCCTCTGTATAGGGTAACCAAGTGATAATAAGCTAATAAGTGATTTAATAGCTTCAGCGCGTGCAAAGCCTTCCGGAATAAGCGCGATCGCACAGATGGTTTATCCTCGGTTCTAGGTCATCTGTTGTACTCGGTCGATGAGTTGCCTTACTTGCTCGGCTTTAGGGGATTGGATGCGCTGCAATATCTCCAGGGACTGTTGTAGATAATTTAAGGCTGTGTCAAAGTCTCCTTGCACATTGGCTGCTAATCCTCCCAACCGCCATAATGTCATTGCCTTGCCTTGGACATGGCTGATGCTTTCATTGATTGCTAAGGATTGCTGAAAAAGTGCGATCGCTTCATCAATTTGACCAGAGTTGGCTTTGAGACTCCCCATTTCGTGCAGAGTCGCTGCCTTGCCTTGGACATCACCGATGTGTTCAGTGAGTTCCAAGGATTGCTGAAAAAGTGCGATCGCGTTTTCAGTTTGACCGGAGTTGGCTTTAAGACTCCCTAGCTCCAGCAAAGTCACTGCCTTGGTTTGGACATCACCGATGTGTTCAGTAAGTTCCAAGGATTGTTGAAAAAGTGCGATCGCTTCATCAATTTGACCGGAGTTGGCTTTGAGACTCCCTAGCTCCAGCAAAGTCCTTGCCTTGCCTTGAACATCACCGATGGTTTCTTTTAGTGCTAAAGATTGCTGATAGAGTGCGATCGCGTTTTCAGTTTGACCGGAGTTAGCCTTGAGATACCCCAGATCATGCAAAGTCTTTGCCTTACCTTGAACATCGCCGATGGTTTCTTTTAGTGCCAAGGATTGCTGATAGAGTGCGATCGCTTCTTCGATTTGTCCAAAGTTGGCTTTGAGATAACCCAGATTGTGCAAAGTCGCTGCCTGAGTTTGGACATTACCGATGCGTTGAGTAAGTTCCAACGATTGCTGATAGAGTGCGATCGCGTCTTCGGTTTGTCCGGAGTTGACTTTGAGTCCTGCCAAATTGTGAATAATTGCTGCTTTCTCTGTTTCGTCTTCTTGAGGGCAGATATCCAGGGCTTGTTGATAATACGTTTGTGCTTTACTAACCTCACCCAATTGTTGCTCCGATCGAGCTAACTGGTGCAGTAGCCGATAGTCTTTAGCTATTTCTAAAGTTGCTTGGCACAACTGAACGGCTTCCCAAAATCGGCTTTGATTCTTCCAGTGACATGCGAGATTAACTGCTATCTCTAAAGCAATCTTTTCTACCTTCCCCCGCAACGCCAACCGATGAATCTCTATCTGTTGTTCCTCTGTTGGCTTTCCTGCCTCCCACCAGAGACGATACAACACCTCAGCCGCTTGCCGATAAAGAGACCTTACATCGAACCCTTGCGTTAGGTTCTCATCTTCCCCTAACCTCAACGGTAAAATCCGGGGGACTCGCAGCAACGTGTCAGGACTAACTTCCAACAATCCCAACACCACTGCCCGATTAATATATCCATCTAGCTGATCCAGGGCGGGTTTTGTATCACAGCTATCGATGTTCCCAGCAAATTTGTCCCTAAACCCGCCCCTACACACGGCAATGAATGCTTCCCTCGGTACAGGCAACTCAAACACCAATCCCCGCGACAACATTTCCTGCATCGGAGAGTCCATCTGGTTGAGCAACTCTGCTGCCAAAACCTGTTCCCGCAACTCCACCGGATCGACTTCCAGACGCTGGAGAATTGCCTCTCGATCCACAGTTGAATTCAGCAGCACTTTATCCAACCATTCCAACAAGCGGGGGTTCCCATCTGCCAAAGTGCGCCCCCGCACCTTTAACGCCTCATCCACCTGAGAATTTACCTCAAAGGCAGAGAGGCGATTACACTTTTTTTCTAAATCTGCCCCCCGCAAAGCCTCCATCGGTTGCTTGTAGACATACTGCAATGCAGCAAACTCAAAATCATAACGGCAGGTAATGATGATGCGATGCAGCGCATACGTCTCTTGAATTGCCCAGACTAACGCCTCCAATACCCGTGCCGCTTCCGGTAGCAATATGTACCCACCATCGCGGGATTCTAAATTCGCTTCAAAATCATCGAACACGAATAAAAATTGCTTGGCAGTCTGAGCTAAAACATCCTGTAAGCGATATTGGAGTGGGGAATCGTTAGCTTGGAGCATTTCCCGTAGAGCCTGGTTATCTAACGATTTAACCAAGCTGTTAACCAAACTCCCCTCATCAATCTGTTGAAAGCAAACAATCGGCTTTTCGTAGTTGTGAGAAAAGCGGAGGCGATCGCATAATCTTGCCGCTAAACTACTCTTACCCAAACCTCCCATCCCATGAATTAATACCCCTACCTCATTATTTGGCGACTGGGTAAGCGCCCTGAGGCAATTTTGCAACTGCCGTCTGCGCCCAACAAAACTGGTACGAGTCGGCACCTTTACCTTACCCACCGCATCTAAAAACTGAGTTGCTACTGAAGGCGGAGGTGCCTGTTTTCGTCCCGGAGTCCGCAACGGCGTCACCAATCCGCCCGGTAGCGTCTCCGCCACGTACAACCGCAACAAATGCCAATCCTTGGCTTTATTCTCAATCAACTTCTGGTACGTCTTGGCAATAGCCTCCGTCACCGGCTTCCCCGCGGCCAACCCTTGATACAATGCTGCTGCCGCCGCCGTCGCATCCGTATCTAATACCGACTGTCCCCAGCCCAAAACCAAATTTGCCCCTAATTGCAGCAACTCCTGGGCCATCGACGGCACCGCCCCCGCATCGCCAGCTTGCCCCGTGCGGCACCCAGAGAGGAAAATCAGTTTGGGTAATTGGAATTGTAGTTCTCTAGCAATATCCTCCGCACTAGCAAGGTACAGTTCCCCGGTTTCCGTCTCGGTATAAAATCTTGCTCCCTCTTCGGTAATCGTCGCATGACCCGTCAGGTGCAAAACATCGAAAAATCCCTTCCCCCGATCCTCAACTAAATAGCCCAACTCGGTTAAACAGCCACTTTCTTCCACCGTCAGTGATAACGCTTGCCGTGCGGTTGACTCCAGGATTCGCGCCTCCTCCCCTTCAAAATTCAGCACGGGTTCCACACCTAACGGAGAGGTTGCCATAAATAAGACATTCAGCGCCCGATTTTCCGGTTTCGCCTCGACGGATAATTTTTTGCCAGTATCCGATGCTACCCACCGCACGGGAATCACCCCAGGCAATCTCTCCAGTAAAAAACCCTTGTCATCGTGCAGCAATTCCCAAGGCAGGTGAGCGAGCTTTGCTGCCGCCTTAATCGCTAAAACAATCCCTTCCCGCCAATACTGGTTAATGGCTTGTTGGAGAAAGCGATCGCTTCCATCCAACCAGTTGAACAATTTGCGCCCAGTTATGGTGTAGTCAGCCGCCAGAAAAACATAGTAATCCTGCTCGACAGCACCAATCAAATCGGCAATTTCCGAAAGCGGCAACCTGCGGGACTGATACTGATTGGGATTGTCAAAAAAGTAGCGCAGTTCTGCATAATCGCCCCCAAAAGGTTTAAGGTCAAGGTGGAGGATTTGCATAGGTTTCTAGGTTTAATCGTCTAGAATTTGTTCAATCTGCTTAAGTGTGGCATTGTCGAGAGTAACGTCTTTCAACATCAATCGTTTCTCTCCTTTTACCAGCAGTACATACTCAATTCTCGGAGATTCACCTTGTTTGGACTCCTGATACCACTTGCGAAGTTGCTCGGCTGCTGTTAAAGTTCCACCAATAATGCCAACAATCACACCGATTGTTGCTAACGTGCCTTCTTTATTTACTCCACCGACAGGTTGCCAGTTTCCGGATAAGCCAGAAGTGGAAAATAACTCTTGTGTAGCAGCAACTGCGTCTTTCCCTCGAACCTCAATTTGAATCTCTGCCATTGCTCTGTGTATTAACTCATACAGGCCAATTCTAGCTGCTGGCACAGGCAAGCTCTTCGCCATCTTGAAGATGCGATCGCACTGCTATAAGCTCACAAACCAATATCTGTTTTCTCAAAGCAGAAAAACAGGGATAGAGCCTGTGTTTAAAGCCCAAATCAAAAGCCCCACCATTGCTAGTAGGGCTTTGATTGGTAGGTTAATCGGTGAGAAATGCGATCGCACTTCTTCTGATTAGCTTGCTTGTGGCATCACAG
>JBFLZA010000029.1:0-25761 GCA_040756535.1 Cyanobacteriota bacterium | reverse complement strand
TGTCCCAGGACTTGTACAAACCATTATCCTCACTCGCATCAGTGGTAGTGCCTCCGCTGTACCAGAGGCGGAAGAACTCGCCTCTCTAGCGGCCCATCAATCCAGTCTCTGCCTCTATCTCAGCGCCCGTCATGTGGCACAAGCTCAAGAAAAACTGCTACAACACTACCCCGCCGATACACCTGTAGCTGTCTGCTTCCGGATTGGTTGGCCGGATGAAAAAATTTGGCTAGTTCCCCTAGAACGCATGGCAGCACTCACGCAAGAGGAGAATTTGATTCGGACAACCCTGTATCTTATCAGTCCAGCGCTGAGGGCAGTAGAAAAGGGACTGACTTCCCAGATCGATCACAAAAGTATTACGAGTGAATTGCGATCGCGTCTTTACCACCCCGAACACTCTCACCTGTTTCGTCCCTCTCGCCCTGTTCAACCCTTTCAAAATCCATGAAGTCAACGACCTGCCCGAAATGTGGTGGACTATTAGAGCAAGTCATCTGTGCGGGGATTGAAATCGACCGTTGCCTCTACTGCAAAGGAATGTGGTTTGATTCCTTTGAGGCAGAACAACTCAAGGCTATTCAAGGTTCTGAAAGTTTGGATATTGGCGACCAAGAAACTGGCAGTCAACTCAATCAGATTGCTAATGATGTGGAATGCCCCCGTTGCGAGGTGAAAATGACGCGCATGGTTGATATTGACCAGTACTGTATCTGGTACGAAATCTGCCCCGTATGTCGTGGCGTCTGGTTAGATGCCGGTGAGTTTAGAAACTTCAAGGATAACTTTAAGCGTTCAGAAGGGCTTTTCAGGAAAGCTAAGAATATATTTCGGCGCAAAAAGTCCTAATCAGGTTCAATCCCTCCATAGAAGAAGAGCCATTTTTGTGTAGATTGATAAACT
The DNA here is from genome assembly GCA_040756535.1 of Cyanobacteriota bacterium. GTDB lineage: Bacteria > Cyanobacteriota > Cyanobacteriia > Cyanobacteriales > Coleofasciculaceae > JBFLZA01. The sequence goes on along the minus strand of JBFLZA010000029.1, from coordinate 24,858 downwards.
GATCGAGTGTATTGAGAAATAGGTAGGTAAACCTTTGTTAGACGAACAAGCCAAGAAAACAATCCTGCGGAAAATTCCTTACGGCATCTACATCTGCGGTGTTAAGGATGGAGATGACCTTAACTGTTTCACCGCTAGCTGGGTAACACAATCGTCCTTTAAGCCACCACAAATCGTTAATTGTGTCAATAAGACTCACAAATCTTATGAAATGATCAAAAACAGTGGTGTCTTTGCCCTAAGCTTTTTGGAAAGTGGGCAAAAAGATGTCGCTCAGACCTTTTTCCAGGCAACCCAGCGTGAAGGCAATACCTTCAATGGAATAGAGTTTTCCCCTGGAGCAGAAACTGGCTGTCCCATTATCTCCGACTCCCTAGGTTATGTAGAATGCAGGGTTGTCGGTTCTGTGGAAGCAGGTGATCATGTTGTTTTTGTGGGCGAAGTTGTTGGGGCTGGTGTTCACCGGGATGCTAAAGGCTTCACGCTAGCAGAAACAGGCTGGAATTACGGCGGATAAACGGATACCGGGTAGCTGTCTCTTATAACAAGTTGCCCAATCTTGAACGGCGAGTTCGATCCTCACTCTCTCAAACCTAAAACTGAAAACAAGCGAGGTGTGATAAATAGACTATGCCTCTAATTAAGGTGCAATCTTCTGCTGATGCTCCAGAACCAACAGCCGTTGAAGGATTGTTGAAGATTCTTTCCAGCAAGTTGGCAACCCATTTAGGTAAGCCGGAATCCTATGTGATGACGGCGTTTGAGCCTAATGTTGCGATGACGTTTGGAGGGACAGTTGAGCCGACTTGCTACATGGAAGTTAAAAGCATTGGCTCTATGAATCCCGCCCAAACAAAGGCAATGAGCCAAGACTTTTGTCAAGTGATTAGTGAGAAGTTGGGCGTCCCCATTAACCGGATTTACATTGAGTTCGCTGACGCGAAGGGTTCCATGTGGGGCTGGAATGGCTCAACCTTCTAAATACTGAGGGGATGAGGACAAAAAAACCCGAACTTTCAGCTCAAGAAGTAACTGTTTCGCGCTAGGCATTTCCTGTAAGATGGCTACACTCCCTATCTCAACAGGGGTAGCCATCATAGGCATTCACAGAAAAATAACATTAGAGTGCGATCGCAGAATCTTTATCTTTGCTTGGTATTTCTTCACCAAAAATTCACCATCGCTCTCATAAAATCGCAATATATAGTAACAAAAAAGACTTTCAAAAGTCAAAGGTAGTTGATATGGGGGCGGTACTACTGGTAGATGATGATCGCGTGCAACAGCTCGCCATATCAAAAATGCTCAAAGTGAGGGGCTTAAATGTAATTATTGCGGGTGATGGCGTCGAAGCACTCAAAAAAATTAAGTGTTATAGTCCTTCTCTAATCATTTTGGACATCGTTTTGCCCAAAATGAACGGCTACGAAGTTTGTCGTCAGCTCAAAAAAAATCAGAAAACGCAGAGCATACCCATAGTGATGTTCACCGCTAAGAGCGAAGACTTTGATTTCTACTGGGGCAGCAAGCAGGGCGCTGATGCTTATGTATCTAAACAAAGCCACCCTCAAGAGCTAATCAATACTGTAATTCAGCTTTTACCTAAAATTCCAGTAACCCTAGAAGAACCTCTCCCCAATGCGGGGAGGGGAAGTCTTTCTCCCCCTTCCCTCGCTCCTTGAGGGAGTTTCGACTACTGATTAGCACCAAACTCAAACGTCTCTTCAGTCTCTTCGTCAGAACCTTGATGCACAGTTTTCACCCATTTGAGCCGCTTAGGACGCACGGAAATTCGAGCATTCATACTGGCGATGACTAGCATCCAGTGAAGCAGGTAAAACGTGCCCCGTAACGTCTGCCAGAGGGTGACAAAAAAGGTTGAGACGGTTAAGGGTTGGTCTTTTTGAGTGCGACGCAACCCAATAAACATTCCAACCAGGGGAAGGGTGAGAGCCAACCCAGTTAGAGGAGTGAGGATAGGTGGACGGTGGCGGGCAATGGCCATTAAAAAGTCGGGTATACCAGCCGCAGGCAACAGGTACTGGATGATCAGGAAAGAAAACAAATCCAGTGTTTTCTGGGTACCCATGCGGTTACTAGCAATTAAACGCCAGTAGTCGAGATAACGCTGATATCCGCCTTCTCCCCAACGGTTGCGCTGATGCCATAGCGCTAAGGCACTGGTGACGCCTTCTTCTTCCACAGGCGGGAAGTTGAGAAAGTCGATATCCCACTTATCAAGATGCAGGCGAATGGTTAAATCCAAGTCATCAGTGATGGTTTGCTCGTTCCAGCCGCCACAACGCTCTAAGGCGATGCGACGGACAAATTGACCATTACCCCGCAGTTCCCCAATTCCTCCAATCGCGATGCGTTGCTGTTGGATGTAGGTGTCAAAAGCCATTTCTGATTTTTGCCCTCTTGTCCAGAAATTGACAGAGGCATTTGCGATCGCTTTTCGCACCTGCACGGCCCCGATATTCGACTGCTTAAACACAGGCAGCACATGCCGTAGTAAATCCTTTGGCACCTTCGCATCCGCATCAAATACGCCAACAATCTCACCTTTCGTTAAAGGAAGGACTTGATTGAGTGCTCCCGATTTACCGCCACCTGCATCAGCCTCCCGATGGAGCACTTTCAACTGGGCGTATTGGGTCACTAACTGGTCTAACAACACTGGTGTCCGGTCGGTGCTGTGGTCGTCAATTACCCAAACTTCATATCGCTCCTTGGGATAATCTAGGTTACACAGCATTTTGACCAGATTGGTGATGACCGCTTCCTCGTTTTTCGCTGCCACCAGCAGGGAAACGAAGGGAAAATTCGCTTGAGCGTCACCCAATAGCGGTTCTGGCGTTTCTAAGGGTTTAGCCAGTAATATCCGTACCGCTTGAATTCCTAGGAGTGCTGCCAAGCCGATAATCAGCCAGGAACCCCAAGATACAAAGTGGAGCGCGATCGTACTACCCCAGATGGCGGTTAATACCAAAGCGGCTTTCTGTCGGCGGCCCTCTAGCCCTTGGAAGAAGAAGTCATTTTCAAATTCTTCTTCATCAAATTCAGACAACAGGGAGCTAATGGGGTCAAGTTCGTTACCAGACTCGTTTTCTGACCAGTATTTATCAGGCATAGTTTACTCGATTCAACCACCCTCTAGTTATCAATACTTATTAAGACACCAGATTATGAGATAACGGCAATTTCTGCCACTTTTCCATGTTTCCAGCGATGAGAAGCAATAGCTTTATTCACAGCAGGGCTTAGTTCAACAGGAGGCTTTCTACATTCCTCGCTCAGCACCTTAGTCTGTTTTTGACTCCTAAGGGAATCTGTACAAGATAGCGTTGAGCGGTATACCAGACTGCATCTAGGTGGTAGATCTCGCCAGTGCAAGGGATTGTCAGAAGAAGTGGCAATCAGCGCTGGCAAAGACTGAAAAATGGGTTTTTCAGAAAAATTGCCCCAGCCTTAACGAATGCCAGTGCAGCTTCATTGTAGCGGAGATTGTTAAAATTCTTATACTTTGATGGACGTACCTTAATTATTTGAGACGTTTCTTAGTGAAGGGGTCGCTTGCTGGTTGAGGTTTTTAGCTCGATCGCACTTTTTAGTTTAGAGTCGCGTACCAGAGTTAAACACTATCGAGAGCTTGTCTCTACTGTAGCTTAATCGGTAAAGTCATGCGGGGAAGTCTTCTCTAGCAAGGCTTTAGACTCCATTGAAAAGTTTGACAAATTCAGTTTAAACAGGTGTGAGATTTACCTATGATGACTTCGTTGATCGCTACGGCAACATGGGGACTGGGTTCTGTCTTATGGGCGGAACTGGTGCGAGACTTCTACCACGTCTTGTCCCATTATTGGCCTCCTCTCTATCGCTTACACGTATGGCATCACCGCGTGTTTCGGCCCAATTGGACGGCTGTCAGTGATACGGTTTATCGGCAAGCGCAATGGAAGAATGATGTGCCCGAGTGTTCAGCCATGCTGCTGTTGGGATTGGTGCTGTGGGGTGTAGCCTACTGGGTTACACCAGAACACCATTGGGCAGCTTTAGCCGGTTGTCTCTATACTCTCTCTTTTTTATTGGCTGCGATCGCTCGTGGCAGTGGAATAAGTTGGGCGGATGAACTCACGGATTTAACCCATCGCCCAGGGCCATTTCTCACTCCACCCTCGCGCTGGTTTGTGAATCGTCCTTACCACTGGCGGCACCACTTTGATAACCAAAAGGCTTACTATTGCGGTACGTTGACGTTGGTAGACAAGCTCATGGGGACAGCACTCTCGCTCAAAGGCAAAACCATTGCCGTAACTGGGGCATCAGGAACGTTAGGGCGATCGCTTCTGGCTACTCTGCACGAACGTGGGGCGAACGTCATTGCTCTCACTTCTGGGGAACAACCCGTTACCATCACGGTGAAGGGAGAAAGCCTGCCTGTGAAAACAATATCTTGGCAAGTGGGAAAAGAATCAGACTTAGCGGCAAACCTAGAAAAAGTAGATATTCTTCTCCTCAATCACGGGATTAATGTGCATGGGGAAAGGACAGCAGATGCGATCGCTTTATCCTACGAAGTCAATACCTTTTCCAGTTGGCGCTTGATGGAACTGTTTTTCAAAACCGTCCGCACTAACGAAGATATGGCAAAAAAAGAAGTGTGGGTGAATACATCGGAAGCGGAAGTTAGCCCTGCCTTTAGCCCGTTGTATGAACTCACAAAACGGGCATTAGGAGATTTGGTAACCCTGAGGCGACAGGATGCTCCTTGTGTGGTGCGAAAACTTATTCTGGGCCCCTTTAAAAGTAACCTCAATCCCATTGGAGTCATGTCAGGGGAGTGGGTAGCTCAGCAAATCGTCAATCTAGCCGTTAGGGATGTGCGGAATATTATTGTCACGATTAATCCCTTGACTTTTGTAGCGTTTCCTATCAAAGAATTCTTTGTTGGTCTTTATTTCAAACTATTTAGTCGCCGTACTAATGTAGAGGCTGTTAATTCAGGCGTAGTTTCGGGGAATTTGTAATACAAAAGCATTAACATGAGGTGCGTTATCGCTACTCGTAACGCACCTTATTCAAGAATCTAGTAACTCCGAAAATTGATTTTTTGGCTATGTGCGGAGATTTAAAGCTAGCAATTTTCCTAGCAAACGACTCTCTAAGAACAGTAACCTAGATTTGTCGCGTTCACGTAGCCGCTCACCGGTCTTTCAACCGGCACCCAGCCGTTAACACCTTCGTTAGCAATATAAACCAACTGATTTTCTTGTAGCGTTCCAATCACTTCGCCATCCGGTTTGGTTCTAATGACTGTGTTAGGAGAAACAATCTGACGGCAGTTGCTGCCCGGTACTGTGGTAATCGCCTCGCCTTCCATTATGTTGGGCGTTGTTTGAGCAATTGGTTGGGAAGGAGTTGGAGCTGCTGCTCCGGCGCAGTAGTTCAAATATCTGGCGAAAACATAGCCATCCATCGGACCCGAAATCCTCACCCATCCATTTGCAGGTTCACCGGCAATGGTGACGTTTTGGTTATTGCTCAATGTTCCAATTACCTGCCCACCGGGTTGCCGCCGTATATTCAGAGCTGTGTTAACATCCACCTCACGGCAGTTCGTCGATTGGGCGATTTGATATCCATCCGAAGTTTGTAATGAGGGGGCTTGATTAGCGTTAGCAGTCTTAGGGAAGATTGCCAATGCGACTGAATACAGAGCTGTCAGTCCGAAGAGTGGCAAAGCATTTTTCTTAAAGTTCATAGGAACTAGTTTCCTCTATATAGCTTCTATCTAATTCCCTATTTTCTTGAAAATGAAAACTCTATCCTCTATCTCAAGTTGAAGATAGAACCCAACTTTATAGATATCTTCCAATATGGGGATTCCCTAATAGAATCCCCTAAACAAAGGAATTAAGAGATAATGAGGGCTTAAGACCCTTCTATCTCTGAAAATATGCCTTTAGTATTATAAATTTATGCCCTTTTTGGGATGAAAGATGAGCAATTTTACTCTTGAAGTCAGGTTAATCAAGATTGGCAATTGGAAAGGTAGACAAAGGAGAATTAGTGATTTGCGATCGCACTTCGTTGTTCGCTCCCTGGAGACGGAAGTGATTGGGTGATTCTTGGGAAATAGATGCTTGGCATTTCGCCCAAATTTTTTTCAGGAAAGGCCAGACAGAATCGGCGTATTGTTTTTGATACTGGATTTGGTCAAATGTGATGGCATTCCAGAGGTGCTGTAGTTGTTCCTGAGTTAAGCATTTTTGCAATTGGCAGGCAACGGCATTTTTCCACTGTTCTAGCTGGCGGTAGCTGATGAATTGTCCTCCTTTGTCGAGGCGGTGGACAAAGATGACATAGAGCCAGGATTCGATTTTTACAATCAGTGAAGCGGGAATTCCGAGGAGTTTGGCTATTTGGCGTTTGGTGATGCGGAATTTTTGGGCGGGGTTGATGCGGCGAAATAGGATAGTCATGATTGTTTAATTCCTTGTTGAATCTTCTGTTGTGTCAGTTGTATGTTGCAGTTGCTCGTTGGGAACATCAAAGAGGATTTCAAATTCAGCAGCAGGCATGAAGCGGTAGAGAAAACGTCGATGATCTTCTGCGTCTTGACGGTTGAAAAATCGAGCTACTGTATACCGTCGGGCATCGGGTAGGAGTCGGACAATTGCCCAAGGGCGGGAGTAGTCAACAAGAAGTTGTGAAGTGCGTTCTTGAGAAGTTTTCATGGCTTCTCCCCTGATTTGGTTTAAGGTGCGTTCAATGAGTTGCCAAAGTTGTTGCCGTTCTGGGCTGGTGTTGTTGGGTATCAAAGTCCAATTGCTGATGGGTACTGGTGCAAACGTGAGGATGTAATCTTCCTGAGCCTCTTTGCCAAGTTGCCAGGATAGGCGTCGAGTCTGTTTGCGGCATTGGTATCCCTGTTGGCGCAATGTTGCACAGATGTTTTCGCCCTCTGATTGAAGGCGCAGCCAGTCGGAGTGTTTCATTGTCAAAATCTGGGTAATGTCTTCAAGAAGGGCGATCGCTGCGCTCTAAATTAGCGATCGCCTGTAAGGAACTTGATTTACTGTTTGGCTGCCAACTTATTTTTTGTTCGGCAGTTATTTTATTTTCCGTTATGCAATAATTGGTGTCAAGAGGTATTTTCTGCTTATGCGATAATTCAAAGGAATGCTCAATGGAAAATACAACGGGGAATGGAGAAGAAGCGCGGCAGACCGAAATCAGACCGGAAGACGATCAGTGTGGGGATACGAATCGAACCAGAGGATTGGGAAAACCTGAATCAGGTAGCAGCCAGTTTGGGAATGACACGCACGGAACTGATCACCCAAATCTCCAGAGTCAAGAATCCAGAAGATTTACAGGCGTTTCAAGAGGCGAAATATCTGGGGGAATGCTTAGCCAATTAATCTTGGAAACTCAAGAGGAATTGGCTTATCTAGAACAGAAAATACCTCGCTTGAGGGCGCGGCTGAACAGTTTTCAACAACTGTTCGGGGATTTGCAGCGCAAAACGAGGGAAGACCTCAATCAAGAAGATGAAGTTAGCGATGAGGAAGAATAGGGCGCGATCGCGTTTGTAGAAGGCAACTCTACACTAGAGATATTGAGGTTGGAAAATTCCCCATGCCTGTACCGGAAACGAACGAAAAGACAGCAACGCCTGCACCAAACCTCTACGAAACTGATTTCTACGCCTGGACACAGGAACAAGCAACCTTACTCCGCAAACAGCAGTGGAGTCAGCTTGACTTGCTCAATTTGATTGAGGAGATTGAATCGTTAGGGAAACAGCAACGCCAAGAACTGCGAAATCGGTTGAGTGTGTGGATTGGTAATTTACTGAAATGGGAGTATCAATCCTCGATGCGTAGCCGTAGTTGGCTGGCAACAATTCAGGTGCAGCGCCTGGATGTGTCTGAACTGTTGGAAGAGAATCCCAGTCTAAAACCCTACCTGGAGGAAGCGCTCCAGAAAGCCTATGCGAAGGGTGTCATATTAGCTGTGAAGGAAACTGAGCTGCCTAGTGGTACTTTTCCGGTTGAGTGTCCCTACAGTTTGACGGAAATTTTAGACAACAGCTTTTATCCTGGGGAAGCGAGTGAGTTGGTCAGTGAATCGGAGTAAATTTTGAGTTTTCTTGTGTTTTCCCAACCTACGGCTGGGATAGGGTCAAGTGAATGGATTTAGCAGCGAAATGCCACAATTCTGAAAATCACGAGTGTTTCGCGTTACTAGAGTGAGTTGATGCAGATGGGCAGTAGCTGCTATCAGCATATCTGCTTGAGTGCGAGGTTTACCTTCAGTTCGTAAGCGACCTCGCAATTCGCCTGAATACTGAGCAATCTCAGCAGTAATTGGGATGATTTGGCAATAAGTTTTTAGGAACTCCTGAAACCAGTTTTGTACTCTGGCATTAGGTTTTGATGCCAAACCGTAAGCGATTTCTTCGAGGGTAATTACACTTAACGAGATTGATGAAACCTGAGCGCTCCACGCTAATACCCCTGGATTAGGTTGGGGACGTGCCAGTTCGCTGATAATGTTGGTATCACAAAGAAATGTCACAGAGACTATCTATCGACAAAAGGATTGAAACGATCTTCGCGAGAAGGGGTTTCCAGGGTATACTTTTCCTCTGCACAAAGCTGACGCAATTGAGTAAAGGCATCTGCTAGCGAGGGTTTGCGCTGCTGTTGCTGCCAAGCTAGGAAATCCTGAAAGAGTTCGGCTTCTACAACGGCTGCTACCAGTTTGTCGTGATTGTAAATCAGTTGTGGTTCTGAAACGGCAGCATTCATGAGTTCAGAGAATTTCTGCTGGGCTTCCTCGATTTTCCAGTTCATAAGGTTCTAAATCCTATCTACTAGGGATTTCTAATTAAATCCTAAGTTAGTTTTAGCGATCGCTTCTCAGTCTAGCTGATCTACAAATGGAGATTGCGCTTGTAGAAGGCAACTCTACACTAGAAATATTGAGGTTGGAAAATTCCCATGCCTGTGCCGGAAACGAACTCCCAAGCATTAACAACTCAATCAAGCCTCTACGAAACTGATTTCTACGCCTGGACGCAGGAACAAGCATCTTTACTCCGCAAACAGCAATGGAGTGAGCTTGACTTGCTCAACCTAATTGAGGAGATTGAATCGTTGGGGAAACAGCAACGTCAGGAACTGCGAAATCGGTTGAGTGTGTTGATTGGACATTTACTGAAATGGGAGTATCAATCCTCAATGCGTAGCCGTAGTTGGCTGGCAACGATTCGTGTGCAGCGTCGTGATACGTTACGGTTACTCAAAGACAACCCAAGCCTAAAACCTTACCTAGAGGATGTATTAGCAGAAGCCTACGAGAATGGCAGAGATTTAGCAATGGGAGAAACTGATTTGCCAGAAGAAACTTTTCCGGTTGAGTGTCCCTACAGTTGGACGGAAACTTTAGACAATAGCTTTTATCCTGGCGAAGCAAGTGAGTTGGTAAGTGAAGTGGAGTAGATGTTGAGTTTTTTTCAGTTAAATGTTGTTGACTTAAGAGCCTTGAGATAAATTTCAGGCTCAAAGCTAAAACCTGTTAAAACAGGTTAAAACTTTCACCAACTAAGTATTTCAGTCAGTTTGAACTGACTTAAGCTTTTAGCCCGAACTTTAGTTCAGGGCTTCAGTTAGTGCTTCTCAGTCTAGCTGATCTGCTCTTCTAAGATTGGCGAAGACCTCGACATTGCCCTTGCCTTACTTCGTAAGTTACTTCACCCCCAGTTCTGCAAGCTGCTGCTGGGCAAACTGTTTGAATTTTGGGGTCTGGGCGAGTTTTAGGCAAGTTTGGAAGTCAGCAATCGCCTTCTGCTTATCACCCTTATCGCGATAAGCAAGTCCTCGGCCAGCATAAGCTTCGGCTAAGTTGGGATTGAGTTTGAGGGCTTGATTGTAATCGTCTATCGCCCGGTCATACTCGCCATTAATGCCGTAAGCAGTGCCCCGACCAGCATAAGCTTCGGCTAAGTTGGGATTGAGTTTGAGGGCTTGATTGTAGTCGTCTATCGCCCGGTCGTACTCGCCCTTAGTGCCGTAAGCAGTGCCCCGACCAGCATAAGCCAAGGCATAGTTGGGATTGAATTTGAGGGCTTGATTGTAGTCGTCTATCGCTCGATCATACTCGCCCTTATCGGTGTAAGCAGCGCCTCGATTGTTTTAAGCTTCGGCTAAGTTGGGATTGAATTTGAGGGCTTGATTGTAGTCGTCTATCGCCCGGTCGTACTCGCCTTTATCGCTGTAAGCAAAGCCCCGATTGTTGTAAGCTTCGGCTAAGTTGGGATTGAGTTTGAGGGCTTGATTGTAGTCGTCTATCGCCCGGTCGTACTCGCCCTTATCGGTGTAAGCATTGGCTCTATAAAAGTAGATCGCCGACAGCTCTAACGCTTTGGGGATAACCTTCACTGATTCCAGGGCAGCACTCAGGCGGACAATAGCACCATCCCAATCTTTGGCAGAATAGCGCGACATACCCAGCGTCACCAGCGACAGGTAGGTGAGCCCCTGCGCCAGATCCACCTGCATCTCAAAGCTCTCTAACGTCGCTACCGATAGCGACGTTACTTTGCCCTGTGTCTCTGCGCCCAATTCCGGCAACTCATTCGGCTTGGTCAGTAGTTCAAAGTGAACACTAAGCGGCACCTTGTCCTTAGTTTTGCCATACCAGCCCCAAATCACAATATCCGCTTGTTTCTCTTTCCCCACCTGACGGGCAACGTCCTTCCCCTCTCGTTCCGTAATCGCTTTGCCCAACGGCACAACCTGCACATCTTTATAGCTCGCCGTTTTCTCTCTAATCTTGTTCAAAAGAGTATCGGTGACTCGGTAGTTCTGCGGTTCCGGCCCCTCAAACTCCGCCACCAAAATCTTCACCGTTTGCTGTACGGGATTTTGTGCTGGATTTTGGGACGGCGACCAACCCATCGTTACCAGCACCGGACTCAACCACTCCGGTTTCAGGAAGTAAGCACTCGACATCCCCGTCAGCAGCAGCGATAGCCCCACGCCACCGCCCACCACCGCCTTCCGATGCTGCCTGAGAACCGCTAAAAATCGCTCCCTCCGACCTAACCCGGTGATTCTATCTGGATCAGAGGGCGTTACTTTTTTGCTCCCTTCACCAACCGCGTAAACGTCGGGAAATGCTTCCGCAGAAAATTCTCCGTATCCAACTCGCCCTCAAACGACAAACCAATCCCTGGCGGTAGTAGAGAAATCACGGGTTTAATTTTGAGCGCAGCCGGAGTGCCTGGTTGCTCCAACTTTGCCCGAATCTCCCGCACCTGCTGGATTAATTCATCTGGATATTCGCTGGCATTACTCTCAATCCGGGTGACTTCCTCTGCCACCACTTCAATCACCGCTTGGGCATCCGCCTCATTAAACGTTAGCGTTGCCGATTCCTGATGGAGAACTCGCAGATACTCTACCTCGTACTCACGAATCTGCGGCTGTATCTCTTCCCGAATCTGCTGTTTAGACTGAGTGCGAGCACGGGGATTTTGATTGGTCAGCGCATCATTTTCTAGCGAATCTAGCTGTTCGTAAAGCAGTTCCAGTTTCTTCTTGATGCTGGCCAAGCGATCGCTAACCATACACAAAACTCCGGGTAAAGTTCGCAGGGACATTACCCCGTCCGGCGAGCGGGGCAATATCTTACCCAATCTTTCATAGCTATGTAGCTTTAGTCCGGGAAAACCCGATGGTTGAAGCGATTCAAGAGTTTATGCGGGTAGTTGAGGATTGCTGCCGTGTAAAGAGTGCAAATGGGAAAGTTTCGGGAGCGATCGCATCTTGACACTATCCTCTCAAAATGAGAGTATAAAAAAATAATCTATATATTTATCGCCTATGACAAAAGAAAGTAAAGACAGATGCACCTAATTGCAATTCGCAACCTCCGCGCTGATGCTGCCCAATACCCCGATGTCAACAAGCAAATCGATGCCTGGTACGCAATCGTCAAAAAGGCACAATGGCAGAATTTGGAAGACGTTCGGAAGATTTATCGAGATGCTGAAGCAGTTGGAAACTTCACCGTCTTCAATATCAAAGGTAATGACTATCGCCTGATTGTCGGGATCGACTACGAAGACCAAACGGTTTACTACAAATACTTTCTAACTCATGCCGAATACGACAAGGGCAAGTGGAAAAATGCCCCTTACTTTTGACCAAGCTGCTTATCGCAATCTACTCGCTGAAGTCGCTCCTAAAGTAATCGAAACAGAAGAGGAGTATAATCACGCCTTAGTAGTGGCAGAGCAGCTAACGTTTAAGAAAAATCGTACTACTGAGGAGCGAGCTTTACACGAGTTGCTAGTGGTGCTGATTGAAACCTATGAGGCACAGAACTATCCAATGGAGCAAGCTGCACCTCATGAAATCCTGCAACATATCATGGAGTCGAGTGGCACTCGTCAAGCTGACTTAGTGGGTGTTATTGGATCGAGTGGCGTGGTGTCTGAGGTTGTGAATGGCAAGCGATCCATTAGCAAAGCACAAGCCAAGGCGCTTGGCGGCTACTTCAATGTGTCGCCGACACTGTTTATCTGATCGCACTCCTCACCTCAAGGCACCTCAAAACATCAGATCGAGTAGCTCAGTCGTATGAGATCATTAGATCCGGTCTACCAAAATTAATGAAGTTTTAACAAAATGGGACAAGAGCAGAAACCAACAGTTGTGGTCACAGGTGCCTCTTCGGGGGTGGGTTTGTACGGAGCGAAAGCCCTTGCTCAAAGGGGATGGTATGTGGTGATGGCTTGCCGGGATTTAGATACAGCCCAAAAAGCAGCCCAAACGGTGGGAATGCAGCCAGGGAGCTACACCCTCATCCATATCGACCTAGGCTCCTTGGAGAGTGTTCGAGAATTTGTGAGAGTTTTCAGGGCACGGGGCCTATCCCTGGACGCTTTGGTGTGTAATGCCGCCATTTATATGCCCTTAATCAAAGAGCCATTACGCAGCCCAGAAGGCTACGAGTTGACCGTTACCACCAATCACCTCGGTCACTTCCTTTTGTGTAACCTGATGCTGGAAGATTTGAAGAAGTCTTCTTATCGCGATCGCAGACTCGTCATTTTGGGAACTGTAACCCACAACCCCGATGAGCTAGGTGGGAAGATTCCACCCCAACCCGACTTAGGCAATCTGGATGGCTTTGCAGAGGGTTTCAAAGAGCCAATCTCAATGATTGACGGTAAGAAATTTGAACCCGTCAAGGCGTACAAAGACAGCAAGGTTTGTAATATCTTGACCATGCGAGAACTGCATCGCCGCTATCATGAGTCCACTGGTATCACCTTCAGTTCTCTCTATCCAGGCTGTGTAGCAGAAACGCCGCTATTTAGAAACCACTATCCCCTGTTTCAGAAACTTTTCCCGATCTTCCAGAAATACATCACGGGAGGGTATGTGTCTCAAGATTTAGCTGGTGAAAGGGTTGCAGCAGTGGTCGCCGATCCTGAATACCGCCAATCCGGAGCCTATTGGAGTTGGGGAAATCGCCAGAAGAAAAATGGCAAGTCGTTTGTGCAGCAAGTCTCTTCCCAAGCTCGCGATGATGAAAGAGGCGATCGGATGTGGGATTTGAGTTTCAAGTTGGTTGGACTTGCCTGACACCGACACCAACTGTACATTACCACTCGTGCCGACCACTCTGCATGAGCGAATAGTTGTTTCCGACATCCGTTCATTAGGTCGCGCTGACACTCCCCGGACTAAAAGTCACGGGGATTTTTAATCGCCTCTAGACAGCTTTAAACTCACTTTTTTCGGTGCGAAGGAAGTAATTCTTGCTATGAAAGATTCGGAACGAACAAAAAACTGGTACAGCGAAGTCGCAACCACCTATGCAACTGGGTATTTAGCACTAGCGACATCGGAACAAAGAAAAAACTGGTACAGTGAAGTCGCAGATGCCTACAACAGGGCAAGGCCACGCTACCCCAAAGAGCTAATTGATCGCGCTGTCGAGGTAGCCCAACTTCATAAAGACGCAACCATTCTTGAGGTGGGATGCGGGCCGGGAATTGCAACTATCCCGTTTGCGAGATTTGGCTTTTCAATAGTCTGCCTTGAACCCAGCCAGGAAGCTTGCCAACTAGCGCGACAAAACTGTGCGAGCTATCCATCGGTTGAGATTACGAATACCACTTTTGAAGAGTGGGAATTAGAGGCTGAGAAATTCGATGCTGTTCTTGCCGCGACTTCTTTTCATTGGGTTGCACCTGAGATTGGGTATTTAAAAGCAGCTACGGCGTTAAAAGACAACGGTTCTCTGATTTTGCTGTGGAACATGACCCCTCAACCCCCCTATGAAGTTTACCAAGCTTTGCATGAAGTCTATCAAACCCATGCTCCGTCTCTAGCACGCTATGAAGAGAGGGGCACTCAGGAAGAACAACTCAGAAGGTTTGGACAGACTGTCATTGACTCAGGGCGGTTCAAGGGCTTAGTGTCCGAACAGTTGGCGTGTGAAGTTACCTATAGTATTGATGATTATCTGCTACTTTTGAGTACTTTGTCGCCGTACATAGCGCTAGACCCGCAGGAGAGGAATTCTTTGTTTGAAGGTTTGAGGGCAGTGCTAGAGAGGAATTGCACAAGGAGTATTCTAACTTCCTATCTCTCCGCTTTTCAAATCGCCCAAAAAATATAGCATCGCCATCCTCAGCGTGGCTCTGAGGCCATCAAACGCTGCGCCAGAGCCGATTACCCAAACGTTCTGGACTGTTCAAACGCAGCGCCAGCCTAGGGGTTCACGCCTTGACTTAACCTAACATCGGCTGAATGACCCATCCCTCCAAAATGAGTTTGTGTTCTTTGACACTCCAACGGCTTAAAGCACGTTGGATTCTACATTCAACGTCAGCACTTGCTCGACCAGGCTCTCGCCAAGTAGAGTAGTGGTACCAACTCCTGTAGCGTTACTTTGGGGATGCCCTCCCCTAGATTTTGCCTTGAGCAAAATATTGATGGCCGCGTTGGTATCTCTGTGTAAAATGCAGCCACAAACACAAGCATGAGTGCGAGTACTAAGAGCCTTTTTCACGACCCTTTGGCACTGACTACATTCTTGAGAAGTGTAGTGAGGTGGGACGGCAACAGCTAGTTTTCCAAACTTGGTAGCAAAATGCTCAATCCACTGCCTAAACTGATACCAACTGGCGTCAGCGATTGACTTAGCTAGAGAGTGATTCTTGAGCAGATTACCAACCTTTAAGTCTTCATAGGCGACTAAATCGTTAGATTGGCAAACGTGACGCGCTCTTGCCTTAGCGTGTTCGGTACGTTGCCTACTTACTCTTAAATGCTTTTTGGAATATCTGGCTCTTGCCTTGCGGCGATTACCTGAACCTTTAACTTTACTGTAGATGCGACGTTGAGCGTGTTTAATGGCAGCTTCAGCCTTACGCAAGAATTTAGGATTAGGCTCTTGATGACCGTTAGAATCGGTATAGAATGACTCCAAACCCAGATCTAACCCAATCTCTCTGCCCGTGGGGGGCTGAATATCAATACAATCAACGTCAACACAGAACTGGCAGTAGTAGCCATCAGCACGACGAACTAACCGAACTCGCTTAATGGCCTGAGCCGGGTAGGTGTGAATATCCCATTTCCCTAACAATTTGAGTTCACCAATACCCTTTTTATCGGTGATGGTGATACGGCGTTTTGCAGGATGCAACGACCATCCAGAGGTTTTGTACTCCACTGAGCGGTTGTCTTTCTGGAATCTGGGATATCCTTTGTTTCCTGGCTTGTTAGCTTGGCAATTTTCAAAAAACCGAGAAATTGCTGACCAAGCCCGTTCAGCCGAGGCTTGAACTGCCATTGAATTGAGAGCTTTGACAAAAGGAAACTCACTGCGTAGCAAGGTTGAGTACTTGTTCAAGGCATACCTGTCAATCTTGGCATCCTTGGAAGCATCCATCCAGTACCGCAAACACTTATTACGGATGAACTCAACTGTACGAATAGCTTGATCAATCGCCTTATATTGGCTGGGTTTGGCTTTGACTTTGTACTCGATTACTAGCATTGCTTTCCCTCCTGTATACTAATTGTATACGATACAGGGCTTTGATCCATGCCACGCACTAAAGTTTTTCCGGTTCGACTAAGTGAGAATGAGTGGAAAATGCTGCAATTACTAGCTGATTGTGAAGGATTAACTGAAGCGGATTATGTGAGGACTCAAATTATACTTTTGTTCAGAGCGTCAGGATTGCAACTCAAGTGATTTGGGCAGCTCCGTTACCTGCGCTACCCCGCCTTATATCCCACGCTTAAAAAGACGTGGGTTTTACGGCGATTTCTATAATCGCTCCACTACACTCCACTACAATTGAGTCTCTAGGCGCAGTTGTAACTGAACTGGATTCAACCCAGTAGAACTCAGTGTCAATGCTTAAATGAAAGTATCATCTCCTAGGAGAGAAAGCCTAAAATGACACCAATGAGCAGTTTTCCTGAACCGATAACCTCAGCCTAATCCGTTTATTGTCACCGGACTTGACTGCCTGTGATACTCTATCACGCTCTCATTAACGGAATTTGAGAAAGATTCTAGTATGTCTATCGAAAAACTTCAGCCTGCTGACAAGGGAGCCGTTGGCATTTACATGCCCTACTATCAGGGGACAAAGCGCACTGTATTACCCTTGGCAATCAGCCTTTATCAACAGGGGTCTATAGAAGGTCAGCGCCGTATAGAAGGCGGTGAGAGTATCCCCTTTGTTGCTTCCTGGTTTGTCTCCAAGCTTCCTTCTGAACTGACCCGCTGTCGATTACAGTTTGATGGAAACGCCGACCTCAGTTACGAGGTGACTATGGCAAACTCAGAGTTTATCAATTACTTAATTGAAGTAATTATGAATTTCAAGCGAACGCGCCTGACTGATTTTTCTCAGGCGTTTTATCGCAAGTTGCTACGGATTGACGAATAAGCACTAGTTTAAAATTGAGTGAGGAGAGAAGGAAGGGGTGGCTAAATCCGCTAAGTATTTACTGATTGGATCGACACAATCTTACTGTGGTAAGTCAGCAACGATCTTGGGAGTGGCCCATCAGTTACAAAACAAAGGGCTAGACATCGCCTATGGGAAACCCCTAGGAACGTGTCTGAGAGACGGTGAACCAGAGGCAATGGAAGAAGATGTTCGGTTCATCTCAGAAGTACTCAATATACCCCCAAAATGGGTACGTCCCCCTTTGCTCTCTCTAGATGCCCAAACCCTTGAAAAACGCCTGCAAGGAGAGGACATAACCAATTACCGCGAGTTGCTAAAGGAGTATGTTCAAGAACCACTCGGTGATGTAATGCTATTGGAGGGGCCAGGAACCTTCAGTGAGGGAAGTCTGTTTAGCTTATCCTTGCCAGAAGTGGCTCAAGAGATTGATGCCTCAGTCTTGTTAGTAGCACGTTTTCACCCGGTTTTGCTCATCGAGGATCTGTTGTCAGCGCAAAAAACGCTAGGTAAGCACCTACTGGGAGTTTTAATTAATGATATTCCCGCTGACCAACTCGCGATCGCTCAATCCACAATCCGACCTTTTCTAGAACGAAGAGGGATTCCTGTATTGGGGATGCTACCCAGAAGTCAATTGTTACGCAGTGTCAGTGTTCGGGAACTGGTTCATCAGCTACAAGCTGAAGTGCTTTGCCGTCCCGATCGCTTGGATTTGATGGTAGAAAGCTTGACAATTGGGGCAATGAATGTTAATGCTGCTCTGAAGTATTTCCGTAAGCGAAGAAACATGGCAGTGGTGACAGGAGGCGATCGACCCGACATCCAGATGGCTGCCCTAGAAACCTCGACTCATTGCCTCATCCTCACCGGTCACATACCCCCCCAAACCTTTATCATCAACCGTGCTGAGGAGTTAGAAATACCCGTTTTGTCAGTTGACCTAGATACACTTACGACAGTGGAAATTATTGACCATGCTTTTGGTCAGGTACGTCTCCATGAACCCGTTAAAGTGCAATGTATTCAGGAGTTAATGACCGAGCATTTTGACATTGACCGCCTGCTGAACCACCTCGGTTTAGAATCAACCGTATCAGCCTCTTAAGTTACTGGCTGCACGATGAACCTAGGGGCGGGGTGCGAATCGTCTCACAACGCCCTTCTCAACATCTCTCTCTCCTGATCCGAAAAATCCAACCAGAAGTTAATCAATAATCCCTTCAACCTATACATTGGAAAAGTTGCATTTTCGAGTAAATAGGAGTTATGGCGATCGCCCACGCGATTTTAGTGTCTCTGATTGAGAATCCCGCTAGCGGATATGACCTAGGAAAACAATTTGATTCTTCAGTGGGTTTTTTTTGGAAAGCCACCCACCAGCAGATTTATCGGGAACTCACCAAACTCGAAGAACAAGGCTGGATTAGGGCTGAGGTGATTGCTCAAGAAAACCGCCCGGATAAAAAGCTCTACAGCGTTACCGAACTCGGAAAGCAACAGCTGATTGAGTGGATGACTCAATCGTCTGAACCAACTCCCATCAAAGACGATCTATTAGTCAAGATATTCGCTGGCTATCTGGCTCCTGTGGAGGCTCTTTTGGAAGAGCTAGAACGCCACCGTCAACTTCATGCTCAAAAACTAAAAATTTACCAGGACATAGAACAGCGATACTTTCAAAATCCGCCAACCCTTTCTCCACAATCTAAGTTTCGTTACCTGACGTTGCGTAAAGGCATCGGTTACGAACGCGATTGGATGGCGTGGTGTGATGAAGCGATTGAACTGTTGAAACAAGACGAAGAACACTAAGAGGCGGCCACTTGGCAGTAATGAAACCAATTGTTGTTTTCGGCAGCATCAACATGGATTTGGTCACCCAAACGCCTCGGCTACCGATAGCTGGGGAAACCCTCCAAGGGTCTGCATTTTTTACTGCGGCTGGTGGGAAAGGAGCAAATCAAGCTGTAGCCGCAGCCAAATTAGGCATCCCCACTCAACTAGTGGGGCGTCTAGGGGGCGATGAATTTGGACACCAACTGCTTGCTGGGTTACAGGCAGCAGGAGTTCAGACGGATGGTGTTTTGCTGGACGAGGCAACAGGTTCAGGCATAGCTGTCATTACTGTCGATGATGCGGGTGAAAACAACATCATTATCATTGCTGGTGCTAATGGACGGCTCAACGAAACCGATGTGCAACGCCTCAGCAGTCGGTTACCAGGGGCAGCGGCCTTGCTGATGCAGTTGGAGATACCAATGCCAGTAGTACAATTAGCGGCACAAGCTGCACAACAGGTCGGCGTACCTATCATTCTTGACCCAGCCCCCGCTCAAGATATTCCAAGTGAGCTTTACCCACTGGTGGACATTATTACCCCCAATCAGCTAGAAGCGGCTCAACTAGTAGGTTTTCCCGTAGAAGGGCAAGAAGCAGCAGCCAAGGCGTCAGTTGAATTACAGCAACGAGGCGTCAATACGGTGATGATTAAACTAGGCGCTCAAGGGGTTTTCTGTGCGACTGCAACAGAAACCTTCTTTGTCCCAGCTTTTTGGGTTCAAGCGGTTGATACAGTAG
The DNA here is from genome assembly GCA_040756535.1 of Cyanobacteriota bacterium. Classification (GTDB taxonomy): domain Bacteria; phylum Cyanobacteriota; class Cyanobacteriia; order Cyanobacteriales; family Coleofasciculaceae; genus JBFLZA01. The sequence continues at coordinate 5,255 of JBFLZA010000029.1, read as the reverse complement.
CAGCCGGTGATGCTTTCAATGGCGCTTTAGCTGTGGCTGTGGCTGAAGGTCGCCCTGTTCGGGAAGCAGTAGTATGGGGAGCAGCGGCAGGTGCAATTTCGGCGACAAAAGCAGGAGCACAGCCTTCCCTGCCTGACCGGAAGACTTTCCTCGCATTTCTTAAAGAAAGGGGCATAAACTACCTAGACCTGCCTAGCAGCTGAGGTCTGGGTTTTCAGTAGCCCTGAGGTTACCCTTACAGGGAAACAATGGTGAAAGCCCCCGTCTTTCAAGCGGGGGAGTGTCAATTTGAACGGATTGACCCGTGCAAGGCTCGAACTACACAGCTGTGTGTCCTATACCTCTTCGGTCGTGAGTGGACACAGGCAGAGAATCTAAGGTAAAGTTGTAATGAGTTTGTATTAGTGAGTCCGGTATCGTACTTAAGTAGTTGCTAGCTGTCTTTCTACAAGTTTAGGAATTGTCCTGAGAAGTAACGACTGAGGCTTAAGTTGCCGATGCCTGACTTGGAGAGGCTTGAGTCGGGTCGTTAAAATGAGAGACAACACAGATATGGAAAAGCTAAGCACTTCATTAAGATCATCAACTATGCCCAATGAAGCGGCAACTTTAAAACCCATTCGCTCATTAGAAGATGCCCTTAATCGATGCCAAACGTTAGGGATGCGTCTGTCGCGCCAACGTCGCTTTATTTTGGAACTACTTTGGCAAGCGAAAGAACACCTTTCGGCACGGGAAATTTATGACCGATTGAATCAGCAAGGAAAAGCGATTGGTCATACCTCTGTGTATCAAAATTTGGATGCACTATCAGGTCAAGGCATTATCGAGTGTATCGAGCGCTCTGATGGACGCCTGTATGGGAATGTATGTGATGCTCACAGTCATGTCAACTGTCTGGATACAGACCAAATTCTTGATGTTTACGTAGAATTGCCCGAAGAGTTGCTTAAGCAAATTGAGGAACAAACAGGGGTGAGAATCACTGAATACAAAATTGATTTCTACGGCTACCGCAGGAATCAATTGAACGGAAAAGCGGATTAAATTATGAATTATGAATGCTGAATTATGAAAAAATAGTTCAGCATTCCTAGGTAATACCGAATTGCGTTCAAAGATAGTAGACTTTCTCGATGGGGATAAAGTGTACGAAATTTGACTGCAACTGGGTATAAACAAGAATATTAAAATCTTACCGACTCACTCCGTTCATGAGCGATTAAATAGACGAAAGAATCCCATGCCTTTAGGCATGGGGAGTGTCAATAACTAAGTTCTGAATGCTGACTTATAGCAGAAGACAGAAGGCAGAGGGCTTTTATGTTTATTACTGGTACGGGGTCGTTTGGGTCGTTAAATCTGTCCTAACCTTTCTGGCGAAAGCTATATAAGTATCAATGCTGAATAATAATACAGCAAAGGATGATTGAAGTTATGGCACTTTTGGCTTTCATAATTTATAATTCATAATTCATAATTTCTACTAAGTGTAATCTAGGGGATTGGCGATCGCAGTTTCGATATCCGCATATTCCTCATCACTGTCATCGTATCCCCCTTGAGAAAAACGCAGCTTTTCCTCCTCGATGTTTTCAATTTGTGCTGTCTCCCCTTCATAGTCATCATCATCTCGCTGCTCCCTGTAGAGAGAATCCGGTAACACCAGTTCTCCTTCGGCACTTTCAATAAAGATTGGCGTTTCTTCCTCTAAAAGGTCATCATCTTCAATGTTGCCGATAATCTTTGTCGGAGTCAGAGACTGCTTGTAAGCCTGAAACTCATCCGGTGAGAATGTGGCTCCGCTATGAAGCGCTAAATTTTTACTGGATTCATCTAGCTGAGTTTGGAACAGGCAAGCATGGGTAAGATGTGCTGCTTTAAGATTGGCTCCTTTGAGGTTAGCACCCGATAAATCAGCTCCCTCTAAATTCGCATCTGAGAGATTGGCATTGGACAGATTAGCTCCAGCAAGACTCGCCCAAGACAAATTGGCGTGGTAAAGATTAGCCCCAGACAAATTGCTCCCTATTAACTCCGCCATTGATAAATTCGTTTGTCCCAAGTTAGCCTCAGCCAGCATTGCCTGATTGAGGCAGGCTTCTGCTAAGTGCAGTTTGCTTAAGCTTCCTCTTGCCCGCTGCCAAAAAGCAGTTGGAGAGAGTACAGCAGTTCGACCGATAAAACATAACAGTTGGTCGGGATCGAATTCTTGAAGAATGTCTGGGTTACCACAAGGCCAAAAGGAGATTTTTGCTTCTCGTGCGCTCGCACAGAGCAATAAAAAGACATTCAGTCCCACTGCCGCATCGGCTTGTAAGACATTCAAGGGATTATGAAGTGCTTGCAGTTGAGAATAAGCTTGGTGAGCAATGCCTTCATCGAGCCACTGCCCTCGACAGTAGGCTCGATAAAAGGAATAGAGGCGTTGATAGAGGACAGCAAAGGAAAAAATCTCAGCATTCCGCCGTTGCTCGCGCCGCAGACGCTCAATGACAAGAGCTTCAATTTCATTGGACAAAACGCCATAGCCCAGTAGTCCGTAAAGATGCTGAGCAACACCGAGCGAGTCATCGATAACAAACGTTACTTCCCTGTACTGGTTTTGTACTTTTTGGGTGAGGAGCGTTAATTGCTTGGCAATCTCTTCAGCCCCTAGATATTCTCCTAGGCTGGGGTGAGAGAACTCAAGACTAAACGTTGGGGATAAAAAGGTTGAAGGTTTCGCGGGAGTTGTCGGTTGAGGGTTAGCAGGTTGAGGGTTAGCAGGTTGCACTCCTTCAGAAAGCCCGAAAGATATGTTGTATTTGGAACTTTCAACGTTTAACCTTCCAACTTTCAACCCTTGAGAAGGTTGAGAACGGAAGAAGAAGGCTGGGAGGAGCCGAGGGGAACTATGAGCTTTCGGTTCAGGGCTGAGGCGTTGTTGAATGGCATCGAATGAAACTTGATGTTGGCCCGTTTGCACAATAGTCAGAGCTGTGACTTGCATTTGGTGGCGCAACGCTTGGGGATGGTAACCCTCCAAAAGATTTGCGATCGCTTCCAAACTGCGGCTAGCATGGGCATGACCTTCGCGGATTAATTCAGGTAGAGGGCCGTCCCCAGTAGTGGCTTCGCCTAGCAGCCAGCGGCAAATCCGGTCATAAATTTCAAACTTCACTTGGGGCAAGCCCATTTGAAAAATGCTCTCATCAACCCAGGCATCTCGATGTAGGATGCCCAAGAGATAAAGCATAAGAGGACGTGTCACTAAATCCGCTAAATCATTGCTCAGAGAACGCTGCTTAAAGATTCCGCCAAGCTTCAAGAAATTAAAATAGGCCTGAGCGATGGATTTAGATTGCAGTTTTGCCCATGCCCCAAACCATTGGCGAAACTCCTCCTGCCTCATGGGAGCGATCACAATTCGCTGCAACTGGTCGGGTAAGAAAAGGGTACTGTTGTGCCTGTACTTTTTGGTCAAAGAATCTAGCACACTACAGCGACTAGTCAAGATAATTTTGTGACGAGGCAAACCAGTAGCATCAGTGTCCTTGCTATGGAAGCGCAACACCTGCTCCATAAACGTCCAGAGGTGACGTTCCGTTTGAGTTGAGCGAGGCAATTCATCCACCCCATCCAGAATCAGCAACCCAGGAGGCGAGTAAGGGGAGAGCCAGCCATCGGTATCCGTAAACCGTCCCACCGGAAGGGCAGATTCCAGAGTCTGCTCTAAGGTTTGACCTAAAGTGGCATCTCGGAGTCGAATCAACACAGGCATCCAATTGGGATATAACTCTTGAGCCACGCGGGCTGCCAAGATTTTGCAGAAACTGGTTTTGCCACCACCGGGATCAGCTTCGATCACGGTGATGCCGGTTTTATCGTCGAGTTGGGACATTACCCATTGCATCAAATCTACTCGCGCTGGAGAAGAGTAGTCTTGAATTTGGTAGTCTTCCTCTTGAACAACCTTCCCTTTGAGGGGAATATATATCTCCTTGAGAGAGAAGGGTTCTGCAAATAAGGGTTCCGTCAGAGCACAAGTTAACCCAGCTCGGTAGTATTCCCGATTGAGATCCAGTGATAGCGAGGCAGTTGGGATTTCTGTGGGATTGGGGAGGGTGGAAGCTGTTGTGGTATCTCCTCGCAAATTGCTGAGATTTCCCAAGCGCACAAATTTTTGTAACTGGGCTAAGGGCAAAGGATTTTCTGCAATGACGGTAAGCAGATAGCCCGGTAACCCGTTACTCAGGCGTTGCGTGAGCACTCTGGCTTCGGGTTCCTCTGCACCATTGGCGACAAACCAGGCGATCGCCAAATTATTCATCTGCTGCACTAAAAATGAGTCAGCCACTAACAACAGCGCTTGTTCTGCCTGACTATCACTGAGACGACCAGGTCGCAATGTTCTGATTAAACCGACGAGTTGCGGGTCACTCAACGATTGGTCAGCATCTTGCCCCGCTGGCACTAAAGCCCGGTTAACCCAGGGTCTTCTCAATTGAGATTCTTGCTCTAAAATTCCTTGTAAAGCATCGAGATAAGCAACTTGAAAGGTGAACCAAGTGCCTTCATTCCGCTTCAAGGCTTTTTTTCGACTCAGAATCCGCACCAACCCCACCGTCAATTGGGAGATAGCGGGAGCCGCTTCCCAGGCAGCTTTCAAAGGCAGTTCCAAAACATCAGTCAAGGCACTAATGGCAAAAGGGTTTAGGCTCTTGACTTCCATGTCTTGGGCAATGCGAAAGGCAACGCCAGCGATTTGGGCGCTGTCAGTCTTGAGTTGGTCAAGTTTAATGTGGCGCTCTGCTAGCCAATGGCGAATGCTTAGGCTCATGCCACCCTAGTCACTCCAAAATTTTCTCACACATCCTATTGTGAACCCTATACAATAAGTGCGAATCACTTCGGCTGACTATCCTCGAAGGACAAGGACGAAGTAGTCTGTCGAAGTATGAACCCTGAAAGATCAAGTCGAAAACATTGTTTTTACTTCTTTATCTTTCATCTTCATCATCACCTACTAGGGATCAATTGCGTATCCGTGCCAAAACGAGAATTGCACCGATTCCATCTCCAAGCGCCCCAAAAATCCCGTCGCCGACAGGGACGCAAACTAGTCATTCGATTCTCACCGAACAAGGGACAACAGACAACCGAGCACAGACAAGACGCTGGACAAAACGCCAGAGTCCTGATCCCCGCCTCCTCTAATTCTCGCCAAGGCTCCCGAAATCCCCCATCTTCAATTTCCGCTCATTCCTCTGCCC